>JADJVA010000006.1:300000-472527 GCA_016716765.1 Bdellovibrionales bacterium
GTACTCCACCTCGAGTTTTCTGAGGCCCAAATCATCTAAAAGTTCTCTCAGGCGCGGCCCGAGCGTTAACCAAGCCCCCATATTCTTTGGTTCTTCTTGGGCCCAAACAATCCTTTTTAAATTAGGAAAGCCATTTAAGAAAGGAGTCAGTTGAGTTCTTGGAAAAGGATACAGCTGTTCGATTCGAATGAGACTCGTCTTTTTTACTTTTTGAGGATGTTCATCGCGATATTTGTCGAGGTCGTAATAAAGCTTTCCTGAACATAAGACTACTTTTTCAACGTCAGGGAGCTGAGTTATCGTTGGATCATCAAGTACTTCTTGAAAGTGACCTGTCTCCATGTCCTCGAGGCGCGAGACAACTTTAGGGTGTCGCAGAAGGGATTTTGGTGACATGACAATGAGAGGTTTGCGGAAATCCCTTTTCATCTGGCGGCGGAGGAGGTGGAAAAAATTGGATGGAGTGGTGACGTTGCAGACTTGCATGTTCGTTTGTGCGCAGAGCTGAAGGAATCGCTCAAGGCGAGCGCTTGAGTGTTCGGGACCCTGGCCTTCGTACCCATGTGGCAAAAGAAGCGTGAGTCCTGCGCTGCGCAACCATTTTTCTTCTCCGCTGGCTAGGAATTGATCAATGATAATTTGGGCTCCATTGGCAAAATCTCCAAATTGGGCCTCCCAGATCGTTAGGAATGTTGGATCACCAATCGAGTTTCCATACTCAAATCCCAACACGGCCATTTCAGAGAGTGGCGAATTATAAACGCAAAACTCCCCATTTTCTGGATTCAATTGAGCGAGGGGACAGAACTCACTCCCATTCTTAATGTCAAAATAGACCGCTTGTCGATGTGTAAATGTTCCCCTTTTGCAGTCCTGCCCAGAAAGACGTACCGGAGTTCCTTCCAGGCACAAACTGCCATAAGCGAGTAACTCACACATCGCCCAATCAAGCCGATTCGAATCGAGCATCTCCTTGCGGCTCTCTATGAGTTTTTTTGTTTTCGGAAACAGCGCAAAATCACTGGGAGGAAGACTGACAAGCGCTTTGGCTGCCTTGTCCAAATCTTGACGCTTTACTCCGGTCGGCGTGGGTCTCTCAAAATCACTGGCGGTTCCTCGACGAAGGCCTTTCCATCGAGCATCGAAGGCGAGTGGCTTTGCTTCGGGTGGATTGGCCCTCGTGGAATTAAGAACAGCTTGGAGGTTATCAATTTTCTCACGATAAAATCCGTCGGCAAAATCAGCAGTTACATGACCTTCCTTAACCAACTGATCACGATAGATTTTGCAGGTGGTCGGGTGACTCTTGATGATTTCATACATCAAGGGTTGAGTGAAACTGGGTTCATCGCCCTCGTTGTGCCCAAAGCGTCGATAACAAATGAGATCAATCACCACATCTTGCTTGAAGTCCTGACGAAATCGCAGCGCAATATCCATGGCGCGCACGCAAGCTTCAACATCATCTCCATTAACCAAAATGACGGGGGCCTTTACAGTTTTTGAGACGTCTGAGCTGTATTGAGTCGAACGGGAGTGACGCGGATCTGTTGTGAACCCGACTTGATTGTTGACGATGACATGAATCGTTCCTCCCACCTTGTATCCGTCGAGCTGTGACATTTGAAATGTTTCGCTCACGACCCCTTGGCCCGCAAAGGCCGCGTCCCCATGGATAAGAATAGGCAGGACCTTGCCTCTTTCAAGTGTGTCTTTGCGTTGGCGCTGCTTGGCGCGCGTCATTCCGCACACAACCGGATCAACGGCTTCCAGATGGCTTGGATTAAATGCGAGAGAGATGTGGCAAGGACCACTTTTGGTGATCTTATCGGAAGAGTATCCAAGGTGATATTTGACATCCCCGTCGAATCCTAAATCTTTATAAGCTGTGCCATCAAATTCTGAAAATATAACATCGATGGCCTTTTCCATAAAGTTGGCGAGGACATTGATGCGGCCCCGGTGGGCCATACCGATCACTATCTCTTCAAGTCCCAGAGGGGTGCCGTGGGCTGCAAGGACCTCAAGCATGGGAATGAGAGCGTCCCCTCCTTCAATCGAGAACCTCTTGGTTCCAACGTACCGAGTATGTATAAATTTTTCGAGGGTCTCTGTCCGCGCCAATTGACAATAAATTTCCTTCTTTTTTTCGACGGAAAGAGTTGGCTTCACCTGTTCTTCAAATTCACGTCGGAACCATTTTCTCACGTCTGGGGGGCATTCAGCGAGTTGAGCGGTGAGGGTCCCGCAATAAGATTCCTCAAGGCGGCTGAGAATTTGTCGGAGATTGGTTTCACCGAGTCCCAGGGCTGTTCCCACATGAAAAATTTGCTCTAAGTCTGACTCAGAGAGATCAAAATTTTCCAAAGAAAAGGCTTCTGTTTGAGGCTTTTGAATTTTCAGGGGATCCAGATCAGCTTTCAAATGACCATAATCTCGGTAAAACTGAATGAGGTTGTAGACTCCCAATTCCTTCTTTGAAAAACTATCCGCAGCTGGGGAGGCAGATGTTGCTGCGGTCCCAAAAGACTGGGAAAATTCAAGGCCTTCAAAAAATTTCTGCCACAAAGGATCCACCTGTTCAGGGTTCTTGCGGTAGTCACTGTAGAGATTTTCGATGTATTCCATGTTGCTGCGAGCCATATAGCTGAATTTTTCCAAAACTCTCCTCAACTCTTCTGTTCCAAAAATGTGTTCCGCGGCGCATTGCCCTGACGAACGGAGGAACCCTTTGTGATGTTGACAACAAAACAATATCCTAAAGCAATTTCCTATTTATAGCAGGTAAAGCTAAGGTCAGTCAGGTTCATTTTCTAAAAAGTCACAAGACCCTTTTGGCCGAAACGGCTGGCTTAGACTTTTTACCAGAAAACTTATTGGCAAAACTTAATTGTGGCATTGGTCTTGCTAGACTTTTTGGCATGAAAAAAATGAGGAATAAACATTTCGCTTCCTGCATTGAGAGGTCGGTTCATTGGATAGTTTACATTTCTTTTGCACTGGCCTCCTTTGACGTATCTTCTGGATCTAGGAAGACTGTGCCGCGCCAGCCAAGGGAAGTTCGTCTTTTTGAGAATGGTATTCAAGTCGAAAACTATCGGTATCTTGTAGAAAATATTATGCCTGACGACGTTTTGATTTTTGATGGCCAGCGGCGCTTTGAAGTCGTCCGCTTTTTGGGAAAAGGCAATACCACTCGCGTGCTTGAGGTGAAACATCAGTCGCATCGAAAAACGCTTGCATTGCGGATACCAATATCATCGGGAAAAAATAGCTGGGCGATTCCCGTACTTCCATACACTGAATATATAAATATTTATTTGGACGTTGCCCCGAATTTCCCCCTACTTGTTCCTCAAATTCATGATTCCCTGCGCGGCCAATTTGCGTTAGTCGACCTGGTCAATGTGAAGTTCCTTTTGAGTGATGTGATCCAAAGTGAGATCCTCTACGAAATATACCACACCACTAACTCGGACGATATTCCAGCGTGGGCATATGAAAATGGAGTACTTGTCCCTTCTCAGGATACAGAAAGCGCGTATGCGAGGCTTGCTGACCTAGACGTGCTTTTGGCGCCGATTTTAGAGATGTCCGATGTTGAAGCTAAACAGCTTTCATTTGATGGAAACAGATGGTGGATATTGGACTTCTTGGACGCGCGACTTCTACAAGGCACTCTCAGTATATCCCGAATAACATCGTTTCCCCTAGATTATCTTGTCTTGGTTCATAAACATTATATGGTCAAACCGGCAATTGAAGAGCTTGGTTGAAGAATTCAAGCAGAAAGAATGAAATTTTTTGCCTCCAAAATCAATCCGTTAACGGGAACCCCCTTACATATTTACTCCAGTCTCGACAGAGACCCGGGGGATCAAAAATGCCAGAATTATCTCAAATATTAATCATTTATGTGGCTGTTGAAGGAGTCTCATTTTTGGCCGGAGGTTTTTGCTGGAGGAGGACCTCCCGCTGGTGCACCCGACGAAGGTTTTGGTCCCGTCACGAGAGGGCAGTTTTTTCCAGTGGCATAGAGAAATCGATCAGCCTCTTTGTATGGGAGTGTCCGATGTTGCTGAGATGCACCCCAGGAGTTGATCGTATGAAAGACTTCTTTTTTGTCGTCATAGCCCGTAACTGTCACGCAATGATACCCGTGACCATCGGTGCTTGTAGTTATGACGATGGGTAAAGGGCCCTGACTTTCCTTTATCATTTTTTTCAAAGAATTCACCCTGTCATTGTCGTTGGCGAAATTAAGGTTCCTACAAGAGTCTTTGCCTTGGCTTGTTCCGCCCAGCTTAAGCTTTTTTCTGTTTTCCAGTGCAGCCTTGGCACATTTTATGAATTTCTCATTTGGTTTGTCTTGATGTTCAGGTTTCGACAATTCGGCAAGGCGTTGTTCGTAGCCTTGAAGATTGTCTTCAAGTGACTTCCCCTGCTGAGGGCAAAAAAGTTCATATGCTACCCCAGGTTTAATTCCAAACTTTTGCTCCCAATTACTATTTTCCTTTTCAGCAAATTCAGGTCCAGGGTGATCATTAATGCCTCTTGTCGCCGCACTTGCTTTAGATTGAAATTGGGCTCCCCAATCTTTTGTTTGATTGTCATAGGCAATGTATTCTTCTTCTGCACAAGCCCCAATGGCTTCAATTATTTGAAGATTGTCGCCGGGGCTCCAGCCTACTTTCAACATCTCATCAGAAGTTTTATGAAAGGAATGTGGATCGTCACACATTCTCTTCACGACGGAAATCATGGCAATCCAATTGGCAGAAACTCGAAATGGTTTCGTCGGCGAGGGTTTTGAATCCTTTGTTGCGCGAGCCATCGCTGTTGTCATAGACGCAGGTCAGACAAAAGCATGGCATGTGCCATTTCTTCCTTGGTCACGATTGGGATCGCAGGCATCCTTTGTGGTTAAAACAGTTAGAGAGTCAGGATTTTCGCGTTGGCCGTCATTTTTCTTCTCTTTCTCTTGATCATTGTCCTTTTCCTTTTCTTTCTTCCAAGGAAGCTGCACGGGGGGGGCTTTTTTATGTTTTTCATTCAGTTCGCTCACGCGGCCCCAAAACTTGTCGCAGACATCCCTTCCCTTCTCGGGCGCACTCAGACAGACATCTTTGATTCCGCGATCAAGGTCTTCACTGATGGCCGCATAATCAGTGTCACCGATTTGATAGTCCTTTCCTTTTTCTTTGCAGCGCTCTGAAATAGTTTCTATCGGCACTCGGCTGATACAAGCCTGTTCCTCTTTCCCATAGATCTTTCCGCATTGGAAACCATCGTTTTGGCCCTTGCATCCCCTCCCGAGGGTGGGGCAAATCCCATTGTTGGTCGGCCGAATGACTCCTCCAATAATGCATTTTGGACCCCAAGCGCCTTTTTTCGTGGCGGCAAAGGAACGAGGGAGGATGGAGTCAAGAATGTCGAACAGAGAGACATCCATGCCGTTGCGCTGAAGAGAGGATTCGAGTTCTGCGACCGCTAGCTGTAGACCTTTTGTGTAGGAAGTTCTCTGAGATCCCGTGAGTCGTTGATAGTTAGCAAGATTGATAAATGTGAAATTGGACTGTTCGGCCTTTATCGGCAAGGCTGCTGACATTGCAAAAAGAATTATCAAAAGTTTGTGGTGAGTCATCAACAGACCTCTCTTGTGAATACATTTTCAAATTCAAATAGATAGAGGTATCGTATTCGATTCTGGTGGATAAGTTAAAAGTTGATGATGAGTTCGCTTAGTCTTGGACCTTAGTCGAAGGAACTTTTCTGATTCAGTGACCCTGTCTGAAAAATTCCCTACAATATTCTGATGGCAAGAAAGAAAAAATGGAGGAGATGGAAGCGAAGACTTGCAAGAGGCTTGGCAATCTTGTTTATACTCTTCGTGTTAGGTTTGGCTGCTGTCTGGGCCACGCTCCCTAGCTTGCTTGAGCCGAGAATCAAGGAGCTCATCATCACGAAAGGGGGCGAGCTTTTCGAAGGGGAGATTGTCCTCGGGGGATTTCAATTAAAGAGCATTATTCCTATTTCTATAGCCATAGAAAAGTTGCAAATCACTAAGTCAAACGGAACTCTTCAAGGTTTGGTTCCAAACGCGACGATAGAAATTGATTTCAATCGGATTTTCAATCATTTTCCTTCTCTTTTCTTTCGCACGAGAGTGAGGATTGAAAATCCCAACTTGAGAATTTTGATTCCAGATAGAATTGAGGAAGCTCATGCTGTTAAAAACCCTGATACGTTAGGGGCTAGACTCTTCAAAATGTTTCCCATTGATTCGAGCGTCGATCTTCAAATTTCGCGCGGTCAAGTCGAAGTTTTTTTGTCTGACAAAAGTGGCAAAGAAGATTTGGGGACTCGTTTTGGGCTTAAAGGTCTAAGTCTTTTTCTTCGACAAGAGAGCCTCTTGAACAATAAAACGCCAATGGACTTGTTGATCCAAGCATTGCTTGACTATAAGTCACCGTATGCATCCTTCTCTATGCCCGTGAGTGTCGATTCCAAGGAGATCTTTACTTCCTCAGGGAAGCTTGATGTCAAACGGATGAATATAAACCTTGGGGGATTGCTCGCTGCCGTGGCTGGCACGACTGAGTTTCCTTCTTTGCAACAGAATTGGATATTGAAATTACAGGTTCCTGAGATCAGTCAAATTAAGGTTCCGCCTCAGTTTTTGCCTCCTGGAAACTGGGCTGGCGAAATTTCTGGCAAGGTTCATTTTGCTCAAAAACCCTCTTCCCCCCCTTATGTCGCCGTTCAGGGTGCCATTCATGGGCTTCGTGGGGACACCAATTTTCATCGAGACGAAATCCAGATGAATGGAGCTGTAGCTGCTGACGCCCGAATTGATGCTGTCTATTCTAGTAGTTGGGAAATCAAAGATCTCTTTGTCATTTTAGACTTAAGCGGAGCCAGTCTGCGCTATCTAGATTGGTTTCAGAAGAAGGATTCGGATCGTTTGAGAATTGAGGTTCAGGCAAAAAAAGAAGGAAGTGAGTTTAAGATAGAGAAGGGAGATTTGGAATTTACTCGTCTGCTATCCCATGTTCGAGGAGTCATTCATTCGGAGACAAATAGACAATCATTTCTAGAGATTAATGTTCCTCCGGTTAGGCTCGATGGTTTCGAAGCATTTTTTCCGTTTCTGAAAGATCAGACTTTGCGTGGACTTCTGCAAGTTCGCGCTGAAGTGAGGGGCGATCTCTCCCAGCCTGAAAACTTGTTGGTGAAGGTGAGTCCTTTGAAGATTCAGGATTTGTCGACCACACTCAACTACAGCAACGACAAAAGGAGTATTCATGTTGGAGGACCCTTGTCCGTTAATGCTGATATGGAATTGCTTGCGGAGGGCTCTCATCTCAAATCGGCCAAAGCGATTTTTGCTGCGGAATTATCAGGCATGAGCATGGCTTATGGGGATGAATTTCGTAAGAAGAAGGGTGATCCGCTTTCGTTGCGTGCGACGGTAAACCAGGCCGGAGATAAAATTATCCTGCAGAAATTTAGTTTTATCCACCCTGCTGGATCCTTTGCGGGATCGGGAGAAATAGAGAATCCTCAACGTCCAAAGTTCAATATTCAAGCCGATATAGAAGAAGTCAGCTTTTCTCGCCTCTCACAGGTTCTGCCTGGTTTAGCTCAATACGGACTTAATGGGGGAAGTCTTCAAGGATATTTGAAAGCCCGTGGGGTCTATGACTTTGCCCTCGGAATCTCCAAAAGTCCGATCAGCCTTGTTGGAGAGATCAAAGCTCAGATGGCAGGATTGAGCATTCCCATTCCAAAGAGGGAGGAGAAGAAAGGGGGCGCGCCAACGGTTTCTCATGCAACAGTGCCCTTTCATTTGCCCTCTTGGCCGATTCTGGCTCAATCGAGGTTAAGTTTTGAGGCTCAGGTGTCCAAAATTAAACTGGGAACAGAGTTTATGGATCGCTCAAATATGAAGGGTTCATATGATAAGGGAGAGCTTGCTGGCGAGATTTCCATCGGGGGAATATTCGGGGGCGATCTCCGTGTATCGAGTTTAAAGGTGTTCTTGCTCGAAAATCAACCTCAGTTAAAGTTAAAAGTCGATCTGAACAAATTCAACCTGGCAAGGGTATTTAATTGGTGGATGCCTGACCGACGGGATTCAGTCAGAGGCCTTTTGAATATTCAAGGCAACTTCGGGATACCCTTTCCTGGGCCGCTTGGTTGGTACGAAAAAATTGTGAGCGAAGGGAGCATTTCGATAAAGGATTTTTTTGCCAGTACTTTGGAGATCGACAAAAAAATCAATGATGTTCTGGCGAAATTGCGAACAGAAGAAGATAAAAAGTCGATCGATTCAAAGGGGGTTAGTGCCGAAGTCTTAGCCAAATTTGGATCTCGCGATGGTCAAATAAATCTAGCGAATTTTATTTTTTCTACCCCGGAAAACAATCAAATTGTTGCGGATGGAAAGGTCAATTTTGATTTGATAGGACACCTCAAGGGAGAGTTGCGAGTTTCCAATCTTAACACGTCCGGGAGTCTATTTGCTGCAAACGCTGACAAAGAAGGGAGACTGGTTATCCCGGTTGAAGTTCAGGGAAGTCTCATAAATCCGGGTCTAACTGTGGCTAGTGCGACCATTGAGAAGATGTTGGTTAAGACAATTGAATATGAAAAGAAAAAACTTGTCAAAAAGGTTGAAGGCAAGGCAAGACAAGAGTTCGAAAAGGCTGTGGATGAAGGCAAGCAGAAGATTGAAAAAGATATCAATGAAAAGATCAAAGGCTTGTTTAACCGAAAATAATGCTTATCGTCAATCTTGAGTTTTATTCAATTCTCGACCCATATTGAACGAATCCGGTTGACCGCAGTCTGTAGAAATTTAAATTAGTCGGGCGATGATGGAAACAGAATTTTATCAAAGTCATTTGGATCGGGTGAGTCGTAGCTTTGCCTATTGTATTTCACAGCTGGATGCCCCGCTTCGGGGGTGGGTCAGCTTGACCTATCTTATTTGTCGGATATTGGACACGGTAGAGGACGCTCCTTGGAAGAAATTAAGTGAGCAGTTGCGGCAGTTTGGTCAGTTTGATGAGTTTCTGTTGAACCCTCCTCAGCCAGAAGTGCTTCGATCTTGGAATCAACAATTTCCACTCGAAATCCCGGAGGGTGAGAAACTTTTACTGAGAGACTCAGCCCTTGTTTTTGGGGAACTTCATGGCACCCCTTTGACTGTGAGAGCAGTGATTCAGGAAATGATTGTTTGCATGAGTGCGGGGATGCAGCACTATTCCCGTCTTCGAAAGCAGCGCGGTCAAATTCGTCTTATTAATCTGAGAGAAGTGAATCAGTATTGTTTTTTTGTGGCTGGTATTGTCGGAGAAACTCTTGCTCAATTGGTTAGGCACGTGGAGCCTCAAGTCAGAGCAGCGCGGACATTTGTGTTAGAAGCTCACCATTTCGGTCTTTTTTTACAGAAAATCAACTTACTCAAAGATCAATTTAAGGATGAGCAGGAGGGACGTTTTTTTGTTCATTCACGGGAAGAAATCAAAGAAAGTTTGAATCGAAATTCCTTGGGTGCCTGGCGATTTCTGGAGAGTCTCCCAATTCAACAACGAGGATTTCGCCTTTTTTGCGCTCAAAGTTTATTTTTGGGTTTAGCTTCTCTCCCCTGGGTCGAAAAATCGCATTCAAAGAGAAAAATGGTGAAAATACCTCGTCTTGCGACGATGAAGTTGTTCGATACCCTGAGAAGAAATATAAATGATAATCTATTTCTGGAAAATCTGTTCGGGAAGTTGGCTAAGGAGGCCGGCTTGAATCCTGATTTCTCTGCAGCAGAGAGACTATCAAGTTTAAAGGCGGATTCTCTGTCGTCCGATGGGGACTGGTTAAGTGAAGTCTATCGTGGTCAACTGCACTCCGAAGATTTCTTTGATCTCGGTATGGCTGAGGCCTGTTTAACTTGAAGAATTACCTTGAAGAACTCGATCAGACTTGGTTTCTCCTTATCAATAACACACTCACACACACCTACTTAGACCGGTTTTTTGGGCATATTACAAATCTTCATCATCATTCGTATTTTTTGTATATTGTTGTGCCAGCCTGTGTTCTTTTTTATGTGTGGCGGAGTCGTGTTCGAGCGATTAAAGTGATTGCGCTTGTGGGACTGGTAATTGGTCTTTGCGATACTTTCAGCTACCGAGTTCTAAAGCCTGTGGTTTCGAGGGCTCGACCCAAAAACACTCTGGGATCTCAAGTGCAAGTGAGAGTTTCCTATTATCCTAAATCCGATAGCTTTCCCAGCAACCATGCGCTCTCAGGATTTGCGGTGGCGAGGTTGTTGACTTGGTTTTATCCACTGGCGAGTCCCTGGTGGTTTTTTGGAACAGCGGCCGTCATTGCCTACAGCCGAGTGTACGTGGGAGTGCACTACCCAGGGGATGTCATTGGTGGGGGTCTCATAGGCTACTTCCTTTCCAGTGTATTGATTTGGATTCTGTTTTCACGATTCAAATTTTTCTCCCCTTCGGGCACGGTGTCTGCTCCTCGCAAGAGGGGGAGGCGGTCTCGAGGTTCTTGACTCAGCCTGAATTGCTCTTTTTTATCCAACAAGTGTTGAGTGGCATTCGCTTTGCAAAAGCCTTTTCGCGTCCGCATTTGCTCTTTTTCTTTCATTTTTTTATGAAGTTGATTTTTAGAAGTCTCCGGTTTCTGCATTAGCTTGGATGGTTGAAGATGGCATTATGGCGATTCTCAAAAATTCTTGGATTTATCTTTTTTTGTTGGTCTCATCAGGCTCATGCCGGCTTTATTGTGAACTGGGCGAATAGGCTGGGATTGGTCAGTCCACACAAATCTGTCTGTCTGGCCTTATTAAGGGCGGGTGAAAAGCTTGATAAAGACAAATTGGAAAAGATCCAAGTGCCTGGGGGTGGAGGCGCGAGCGTTTTCGTGGCTATCTCATCCCGCGCGTACACGTTAAATTCGTTTAGAGCTCTCAAGAGTCGATTGAGGGGGGACCCCGAATCTGTTCTGAATCGTGGTTATGCTCGGATTTCTAGTCGGGGAGAAGTTCTGAGGGGTTCGATGGATAGGAAAGCTGCGGCCTCAAGGTTGAGTGCGATAATGGATTTGAGTGATCGTGGAGAGACGATGATAATCCTAACTTTTTCTTCTCAAAATGGAGAAAAATTGGACTATGCCATCGAAGTAATTGCGAGAGAAATGAGCCTGACTCCCCTGAGTGAGATCGGTTGGCGGTCAATATCTATTCAGATTCAGGATTTTTTAGCTGAGCATGCTTCAGGCAGTCGGGAATATCTCATAATATCTGAATCTGCGGAATTCTCCCGAGATGCTATCGTCGATTCTAGTAGCGGTGCCATGGCTCTGAGTGGGAGTTCTCAGAGCAGTTCGGTTTGGGCCCATGCAGATGTGTTGGTTGAGCGAGACCCGCGCGGGGAGGCTTCCATTCATTTGTTGATTCAAGACTCCGAGAGAGATCCTCAATTTCCGGCAAAGGGCCGGAGAGAAATTATCGGCAGTCCTGAGATGGATATCATGACTCCAGTGCCAAATCGGATTCCTGTCGGACGAGGGGAATCGCCTACTGACTGAGTGCCAAAGGTTGACACTTTCATGAGCTATCTAAAAAGCCGTGCAGTAATTTTGAAGATCATTCACAAGATTCATTCCAGCAAGGCCGGGCGCTCCATTCGGCGTGCTGCCCGAGCCCCCAAGTCCTCCGGTCGAAGTTGCATTCGATTGTAAAAGGGCCACAGATGTCGAAGACATTGATGCGCAATAATTTACTTCTGAAACACCCCCAGCACCACCGCCTCCTCCGCCACTGCCTCCACCAGTTATTCCGATGCCTCCATCTACGTTGACGTTAAGGCTTGAATGAATTTCGCGAGATGAGAGATGAATTGTGCCTCCGGCCCCCCCTCCGGCGCGATCTGAACTGCCCTGTGAGCCGCCCGCTTTCAGTTCAAGTAAGCCCGACCCCTCTACATTTCCGATAAAAAGAAGCAAACCTCCCCCTCCCGATCCTCCGGCCACGGTATTGACGCCGCCACCAGCACCTCCATACATGATCTTTTTGCCACCATATATCGAACAAGGACCAATGCAGTAATCAACGGCATATCCGCCAGATCCTGAATTTCCTCCGCCATCACCGCCAGAGGACACAGCACTGCCTCCGCCGCCGGCCCCGCCAGAGCCTGGTTCGTTTCCGCCCCCATTTGTGCTGGCACTACCTGAGCTGCCTCCTGGGCCGGAAAGGCTGCCTCCATCAGAAAACGCGGTAGCATTAAAGCCCGATCCGACGGATTTAATTGAGAGTGTGCTGCTTGAGTTCAGGACCAAGTTTTTGGCGCGAAAAACCGTAAGTCCAGTGACATCCCCCCAGTTGTAGGTTCCCGATAACATCTGATGTACAGCGCCTGGTTGGACATTAATTTGATTAAAGTTTGGCACGCGGATGATTTGGATATGACAGAAATATCCGCTAAAAGAGATGGACGCTGACAGATTGGAGTTATTTATCGCAGCAGGGATAGGAGCTATTGGATGATCAACCTCGATGGTAGTGCTGTTCGGCACGTTCGCAACACGAGCAAATTGAAAATCTCCTCTGTGCAAGCCTCCTCCGCAAGCGTTGAGGTCAGGGTCAATCAAAGATCGCCCGGAAGCGACATGAAACAGAATTTCATCTCCAATCTCAAACTCATAGCTCGTAAAGCTGGAATTTGTCGATAAAATTAAGCCCGTCGAATCGATGCCAACGATTCGGCGTGAGGCACCAAATATCTTGTTGCTCGGCAATGCCCGATAACCGGGTGTGTAGCTAGAGAAGAAACCATAGGTGCTCGTATTAGATTGGCTTGGTCCCGTAGAGGTGATGACAAGGTCCCCATCGCCTCCATCACCGAAGAGGTTTTCTGCTACTGGAGGGAGTGGCGTATTTCCACCGCCTCCCGATCCTCCGCCTTGAAAAAACTGCAATCTTCAAACTTTTTTGAGCCGGAGAGTGAAGCGACGATGTTTACTTCGGCATTTCCGGGAGCCAGATCCAAGGTCGCTTGACCGACGATCAATGGGGCAGATAAGTGCTCCTTTGGAGGTGAAGCTTGTGTTCCAAATATGTCATGGCAATGTTCAAAAGTCGTCGTATCGTCTGTCTTGAACCCAATGAGAAAAATGCGGCGACCATTTCCGGATGGAACATCTAATTCAATATTCTGACCTGGTTTGAAAATGCCTGCTTCTCGACCGAAGCGAACGACCTCAATGCCTTCAGAATTCTTGCAGCTTTTGTAATCAAGGCCGGGTCCGCCGACGAAAACTGCATAACATGCGATTTCAGATATGTCAGTTGCATCTTCTACTTCCCAGATTCCACCTTCTGACTGGGCGTTTAGCATTTTTGAAGCCATTGCATTTGTGCTCTTGGTCTGTTTTGCAAGAGGGGATGAAGTCTTCGAAAGACCACTTGATTTTCCCTTGTATGAGGGCAGTGCCAAGCTAATCTTGCTCATATTGCTGTTCTTTCGCGTACAGGAAAAACTCAGAAGGACCATGCTAGATACGGCCACCAAAGAAACCCAGACTTGCCTTTTGACGCCTGTAACCTTCTTCACTTAAAACCTCCGCGAAATGTCTAAGTACTTATCGGCGCAACCAATAAGACTCTCCAGGCTAAAATACTGCCTGTCTTGTTATTGGACATGAAATATTTGAGACACACCGACTGCGTGCTGTGAGTTTCTGTATGCAAACCATGAATTCCCATATGCAGACGATTCAATTCAATTCAATTCAATTCAATGACAGATGAAAGAGCGCTCGCGATTGAATTCTGGCATCAATGCAGTGGTTGGTCATGTCTATGAGAAGATGAACTTTGATGGATTGATTGGTGGTGCTGAAGGACGCTGATTGGAATGCGATATTACGCGCTAGTGTGAAGGCTCGATTGGCCGAGCCCGAAAGAAAGAGGAAAACATCTCCAAATCTCTCCGCGATGGCGGTGGGATGATCACCCTTTCTAAAATGAGCCGGTTATCGTCGCCGTCTTTCACAAATTTTCAGACCAATTCCCCTCAATCTCCAAAATAATTCAACCTACGCCGGTCCAAGAAATGCAAATAGGTCGATTGACTTTATTGAATTCTATAAAAGAAGTGTCCCTCGTTACATTAAATCGGAGATTGTAAAGTGAAGAGTCTAATAAATGCCAAATCAATTCTAATTGGGGCGACGGTTTTCATAACGTTGAATTCAGCCTTTTCAAAGGCAGAGCCGTACACACAGCAGAGCATAGACGATTTTTTTGGTACAATTCGAATAGTTGATAAAGTAACAGAACGCTACTATTCAAGTGAGTTTCCAATTGATCCAATAACCGCTGGTCGTGTGAAACATATAGACATAGAAGAAACTAACGATGATAATCCTGAAAAGCCCTACACAGTTACCTTAACAACAGAAACCGGTTGCATATTCATGGTGACCTTCAAGGAAAAATCAACTTCTTCAGAAGAACTGGTGAATGTCCAAATAGAGGAAAAGTCCGGTACATGCAGAGTAGGGTCTAAAAATTAGTCGGTGTGAAGCTGAGAGCACCAATCTTGAAGAGGGACTTTTTCAACCGACGATTGGCCGGTCCTATGCTCTCATGGGAAGAGAAACATAAAAACGCTCGAAAATCTCAAAAAAGCACCTTTTGCAATCGATTCAAATCAAATCAAATCAATTCAATTCAGATCAATTCAAATCGCTTCAAATTTGAAGGCTATTTTTTGTTCTTGAAATGAGGTGTTCCGGTCTTTAGAGGATTGGGATTATTGTAAAGCAAATATTTTGCAGTTTCATAAAGTCCGAAGGTCAGATCCGTCATCCACTGATTCCGGTCGCTCAAGCTAGCTCTTAAATCTTGCCCGGGAGTTTTTCCGCTCAAATCATAAAGTCCTTGAACGGCATTGGGTTCGGCCAACAAATAATATTGGTTATCAAGGAGAGCGATATGAGGAGGAGTTCTGTAATAGACATAATGGAAAGCAAATCGCTGATCTTTGAATCGAGGATCCCATAAATCCCGACCGAAGTTCCTTACGAGAGTTTTATGTCCAGTGAGAGAACTGATCGTGACGAGAACATCGGGCTCGGTGGCAAAAGTCTCAATTCTCTCCGGATGATCCCATTGTGGATGAAAGAACAAAAGAGGCACGTGAAAACGGGTCAGGTGGTGCAAACGACTGCCTTCAGGCAAATGGGCTGCATCGAGATCAGGCAGACCATGATCACCGATAACAACAAACAAAGTGTTCTTGTAATAAGGGGCCTTTTTAGCAATTTCCATAAAATGACCCAAGCTGTAATCAGAAAAGCGCAGAGAATTGTATTCATCCGTGGATACAAGTCCATATTTAGCCAGTTCCTCTTTTCCCAATTCCTTGGTTGTGAATTCGCCGCGATCAGCTGGTATGGTGTAGGGACGATGAAATCCGGCCGTCTGAACAACAGTAAAAAAAGACTGATCTGGAGGCAGCGAACTCAGCTGATCATGAACTTCATTAAAAAGTTGATAGTCAGAGATGCCCCAGACATCTGTACTTGGTGTTTTAAACATTCCCTCTTCGAATATCTTCATATCTGGAATGTTGTTGGCAATGACTCCACGAATATTTCCCCAATTGGCACTTCCTCCAAGGAAATAGAATTTCTGGTGTTCTTTGAAGGCGTTTATCAAAATGTGCTGGTCAACGATCAAGGGATTGCGACTTGAAGTTCTGGTGCTCATGACATCCGGAATTCCCGTAAGGGCAGTAAATATGGATCGAGCTGTTCCCTCCGAAGGGACATTGTAGCGGGTGAACAATTTACCTTTCTTTGCGAGAGTATCAAAGTAAGGGGTTGGATCGAGAGGATGGCCAAAAACTCCTGTCTTGTGGGAGGCAAAGGATTCCATGATAATGAGGACGACGTTGGTGTTTGACGGCAATTGAGGACGGGGAATGAGCCAGCGATCAAAGTTCAATTTCTCTGCATCAGGATTATCGACACCCAAGTATTTGGACACAATCGGATAGTATTTTTTTACTTTATTGAGATCATAGGGCCTCTCTCGATCATTGAAGGTGTCAAAGAAGTAGTGTATCGGATTCATTCCAAGAGAGGTGACAAAGGAATTTGTACTGAAATAGGCCTCGCTCCAGCGCAGGGGGTAGGCAGAAAATTTGCCGTAGATTCCACTCAAAAAAAGGATTGTCACAACAGAGCCTTGAAGCCACCTGCGTCCACCTCGAGTTTGAGGTAAATCACATTTTTGAAGAATTTTCCATTGGGCCCACGAAAAAAGGATTGTTAAACAAACAACACCAAGAATAATTTTAATAACAGGATAAGTCTGCCAGACCATTTCAGCGCTGATTTCTGGATTTTCAAGAAACATAAGAATGGTCGCATTGGCTCTTAAACCGAGATAGCTGTAATAGGCAAAATCAACCACATAAAATAACATGGCAAATGCAAAGCAAAATGTTCCGTAAGTTGTCCAGTAAGCTTGGGCCTTCTTAGAGCGGAATGGATTCAGAGATGGAATGAGCATTCCCAGGGCCGGAATCAGTAACAGCACCAAGAGAACTCGAGTATCAAATTTGAGTCCCAGATAAAAGGCTTTGGTTACCTCCAAGCGATTGCCAATGTCAGAGGCAAATGTGAAATAAAAAATCAAACGCAAAAGCGTAAAAGGAATGAGAAAAATCAGAAACAATCGAGCCAGCAAAAGTCCACGGCTCCCGACAAAACGTTCCAACATGACTGAGACTCCAATAATTGAAATTGCTTCTGTCTACCACCATCCCGCTCGATCAACAAATTGAACTTTTGGATTTGGTTCAGGACCAGCCGAAGCCTGCAGGCCTGGGCTAAATTTTGACGCGATCAGCTTGTGTTATTTGACCTCGTTTAATTGCCAATTGTATTTGAGAAACTCATTTTTGAAAGAATTTGCAGAGAGAGTCTTTCTTAAGCTGGGATCATCAGTGATATAGGGGGCGATGAATTTGTTGATGGAGCCTGATTCTTTGATGAAATCATTGCCAAACCAAGGCATCGGGGAAAATACCTTAGATAGGTAGAGAGTTTTAGTTTTTTGCGACAGCCGATTGTGCCTGGAATCACGCATAAATAATTTTGTTTGGTTTTCCAATTGCAGATCAATTCCATCAGCGACATAAGGATTTCGTTTCAAGGGGGGGCTTGAAACTGTGCCTGTGTTCAGGGCAAGGAAAATTCGGGGGTCGGGAAATCTGCCACGAATAGCTTCAAACCTGAGCCAATCTAAATTACGTTTTTTGCCAAGTAAAGAAAAGAACACAATTTGCCATGGGCTCTCAAGAAGTTGTCCGATCTTGTTGATGGACTCGATGGGATAATTGCTGAGGACCTGCTTGATTGTGAAAGCATTAAAGGAATTGATGAGAAAAGCGAGTTTTTGATTCTGGCCCCAAGAGTTGAACTGAGATTCGGTGACTTTCGAAAACTCAGCCAAACAGGGGTCAAATACGACCTTTTCTTTTTTCTTGAGTTCACGATAGTTTACACTAGAAATAGCTCCCTCAATGACAACGTACTTCTCCAATACTTGCGCCCATTTTGTGTAAGAGTGATCAAACTCGGCTTGGGGGGTCTTGTCTGATTTGGTTATGGATTCAAAACCGGCGGCCTCTATTGGAAGAGAAAAAGTGTGAGAGAGAAATGCGAGGAGGAACAGTGTTTTAAAAATAAAAAATCGGTTTTTCATGATTTAATCCTCATTTTCTATTTATTATTGCTCATGGAGCCCAGTCAGGGAACCAATCTTGGATCTTATTTTTGATTTAGAATGGCAATGAAGACCTAAAATCTCCCAAAGTAGCCTCCAGGCGAAAGAACTGGTGATTTGCGAAAGAGTTTGATATGGGACAATTCGTTATCTTTCGAAAAAATCGCTCAAAGGAGACCTGTTTGCCCGATGTTTCCAAACCTAGTCAAATCGATCAAACTTCGGAGTTGGGGTTTCGCCGTGAATCGCCCAAGAGGGCTGAGTCCTATGAGTCTGCCTCGCATGAGCGACTTCCTGATGTTGCTAAACATCGCCAAATAGCTCCGGCCTTGTCCATCGATTGGGTGGGGATGGAAAATCTCGAAATTCCGGTTCTTGATCGCGACGAAATGGGCAAAGCACAGATTGTATCAGCAAGAGTTTCGGCCTTTGTGAGTCTCGATAGGGTGGACCACCGCGGAATTCATATGTCGCGTCTCTATACGCTTTTAAGGGATCGTCTGGCCGCAGATGTGATTGATGGTGCTTACCTCGAACAAGTATTAGAAGACATGTTAAAAACCCAGAATGGCTTGAGTGAGAACTGTCGTCTTGAAATTTCTTTCGACAAATGGCGAAAGCGACGGGCGTTAAAAAGCGAAGAATGGGGATGGCGGAGATATCCTGTCGAAATTAAGCTTGAGAAGAGAGGCGACAAGTTGTCTTGTCTCTACCTATTTGAAATTTTATACTCCAGCACTTGCCCTGCCAGTTCTGCCCTTGCTCGTCATGATCTTGTGCGCCGGCTTCAGGCTCGGTTTGGTTCTGAGAATTGGTCAGCAGACCAGGTCAAAAATTGGATCGAGGACGATTCCAGCGGATTGGCAACACCGCACGCCCAGAGAAGTCGGGCTTGTGTTGAGCTGGGATTTGAGAGGGGTGCAGAGAGCCTTTTCTTGAGCCAGTGGAATCAGTGGATTGACAGGGCCGAAGAGCTCCTGCGCACACCTGTGCAGGCCGCTGTGCGTCGTGAAGATGAGCAGGAGTTTGCTCGACTCAACGGCCAGAATTCGATGTTTTGCGAAGATGCAGTGCGCTGTCTCTTTGCTGGCTTGAAGGAATGGTCAGAGATTAAGAGTCTGAAGGTGCGAGTGGCCCACTTGGAGAGTCTCCATCCGCATGATGCCGTGGCCGAGATGAAATGGCCTTGAAATGATAATGATTATTATTATCATTGATTTTCTTCAAAGTGGCAGGTAGGACTTGGGGATGAAAACAGAAAATCTCTCTCTTCCCTTGGTCCATGGTCGGCAATATTCGGATTCCTCACCTGCTCTGGCTCCAGAGAAGTTGATTCACCGCGAACCGGTCGGAGAAGCCAATTTAAAACGTATGATTCGCAGTATGGGAATCAAAGTAACTTTGCAACGGATGGCGATTCTGAATGGTCTCATTGCTGGCAGGGCACATGTGACGGCTCAGGAGGTATTTGAGAAAATACATGCTTCCTATCCCGAGATGGGCTTTGCTACGGTTTACCGTTTTTTGAGAAAATTGGTAGAGGCGGGATTGGTAACTGAAGTGAGAGTAGGTGGATTGCCGGCGAGATATGAGCTGGCGACTCATCGGCATCATGATCATTTAACCTGTGAATCCTGCACAAAGATCATAGAGTTTGAAGACCCTGAGATTGAGGCTCTTCAGAAAGCTGTGGCTAAGAAATATGGCTTTGTTTTGACTCATCATCTTTTGGAACTTTATGGTCGCTGTGCTATTTGCGCTCAGCAAAAGTAATCAAAGCTAGACGCATTTTATTGCTGTGATATTCTTCCTTGTTGAATTCAATTTTCTTCGGGAGGAGTTCGAATGAAAACGAAATCACAGCCGCCAGGTTCTTCTGGTCCTTCTTCTGCGCTTGGGATTTGGGTTCGTCGTGCGTCGGAGCACAACCTGAAGGACGTCAGTGTTTTTATTCCCAGAAATAAAATGACCGTTATTACTGGAGTGAGTGGAAGTGGTAAATCTTCTTTAGCATTTGATACCATTTATGCTGAAGGCCAAAGACGTTACATCGAGAGTCTTTCAGCGTACTCCCGAAATTTTCTTGAACAAATGAAAAAGCCTTCAGTTGAGGCGATAATTGGGTTAAGTCCCGCGATTGCTATTGATCAAAAGTCAATCAACACAAATCCTCGATCGACGGTCGGGACAGTGAGTGAGGTTTATGACTACCTTCGTTTGCTTTTTGCCCGTATCGGGGTGCCTCTTTGTCCTCAGCACAAAATTCCAGTCACTAGTCAGTCTCCCCAGCAGATTGTCGAGGAAGTGCAAGCTCTTCCTCTTGGCACAAAGTACTTTGTTTTGGCGCCTGTGGCTCAGGGCAAGAAAGGGGAGTTTCTGAGTGATTTTCAAAAGTGGATCAAGAAGGGATTCTCTCGGGGAAGGATTGACGGCGAATGGATAGACCTTGCCAAAGCAAAGAAATTGGCCAAGAGAAAGTCTCACGATATCGAAATAATGATTGATCGCCTCGTCGTTGACGAGAAATATCTTTCGCGCCTCAAAGAAAGCATTCACTTGGCTTTGAGCTTATCCAATGGGCTCGTGATGATCGAGCCTGTAGGGTCCGTTCCAAAAATTTACTCTATCCATCGAGCCTGTCCTCAATGTGCATTTAGCTTTCCTGAGTTAGAGCCACGCCTCTTTAGTTTTAATAATCCTCGAGGGGCCTGCCCCACGTGCAGTGGGTTGGGAGTGCTTGTCCCTGCTGAGGGCGAGTCGGATGAGCCTTTCGAAGGCGAAGACAGCATCGAGGAGGCAAAAGATGATCCAATTTGTCCAAGCTGTCAGGGGCGAAGACTAAGGACTGAAGCATTAAATGTTCAACTCATGGGAAAAAATATTGTAGAAATGTCGGATCTTTCGATTAAAAATCTTCGCTCGTTTTTGAATAAAGATCTTCAGATTGGAAAAAGAGAGCTGCTTATAGCTGAAAAAATACTGAAACAGATACTGCTGCGATTGGATTACTTGGACAGAGTTGGGACAGGCTACTTGAGTTTGAGTCGAAAGACGAGCTCTCTTTCAGGGGGAGAAGCGCAACGAATTCGGCTTGCCTCCCAAGTGGGATCAGCCCTGATCGGAGTGTTGTATGTGCTGGATGAGCCAAGTATCGGACTGCACCCTCGAGATCATCGTCGATTGTTGGACATTCTTGAGGAACTTCGCGAACGCGGTAACACCGTCATTCTGGTTGAGCACGATGAGGAGACAATTCGGGCTGCCGATCACCTCATTGATTTAGGTCCCAGGGCAGGGATTCATGGGGGAGAAGTGATGGCAGAGGGATCGCCTCTCGAAGTTATCGCAGAGGCAAGGAGTTTGACTGGCCAGTTTCTATCAGGAGTTGAAAAGATACAGATTCCTCAAGTTCGTCGGAAGGGTTCCGGTCGTTTTTTGATCGTGGAGGGTGCAGCAGGAAACAATCTTCAAAACCTCACTCTGAAAATTCCCCTCGGTTGCCTGATAGGTGTCACTGGAGTTTCTGGAAGTGGGAAAAGTACGCTCATTGTAGATACCTTATACAAGGCATTGGCCCGGCATTTTTATCATTCTTTATCTGAGGCCTCTCCCTATAAGAGAATACTGGGATTGGAACACATCGACAAAGTCATAGAGATAAATCAGAAACCTATCGGCCGCACTCCTCGCTCCATTCCTGCGACATACGTCGGAGCTCTTCCTTTGATACGGCAGATATTTTCTGAATTGCCGGAGTCAAAGATTCGAGGGTATAAGCCCGGCCACTTTAGTTTTAATGTTAAGGGTGGACGTTGTGAGGTTTGTTCTGGGGGAGGCCAGGTTCGAATCGAAATGCATTTCCTTAGCGATGTGTATGTGACTTGCGATGCCTGCCTCGGAAACCGCTATACGCGCGAAACTTTGAATATTAAATTCAAGGATAAATCCATTTCGGATGTTTTGAATATGTCCGTCGAAGAAGCTGCTGATTTTTTCAAACACCATCCGCCGCTCAAGAGAAAGCTTGAAACCTTGATGCGTGTCGGGCTCGATTACATGACTCTTGGTCAAAGCTCTACCACCCTTTCTGGTGGAGAAGCGCAACGAGTAAAGTTGAGCAAAGAACTTTCAAAACGGGGAACAGGCAAAACTCTTTATATTTTAGACGAACCAACGACGGGTCTCCATTTCGCAGACGTTCGTAAACTTCTCGATTTGCTCCATGAGCTAACGGATCAAGGCAATACAGTTTTGGTAATCGAACATCATCTTGATGTTATTAAAAGCTGTGATTACTTGGTTGATTTGGGTCCTGAGGGCGGCGATGGGGGAGGTCAAATCGTAGGGCTGGGGAGCCCGGAGGAGTTGGCCCGAGAACCAAGGAGCCTCACCGGAGGTTTTCTTCAATCCCTTATCTAGTTGGATGGTCAAAGGGTCGCAGATGCGACTGTTGCTAAAGCGCAGGTATGAGGCCAAAGAGGGGGGGAACCCTAACTTATTGATTTGGCGCAATTTCTCAAATCTTAACAGGACTTTTGTAGAGGAGTCTCTTCAGCTGTCAAGGAGTTCACCGATAGGACCATAGATGGTGCTCTTTGCGGGACGTTAGCGGGAGAAGAGACGTCGCTCTCTTAGTGTTTTAACTGAACGTTACCGATGAGGTTTGAGAGTATGTCTTGGAATGATATTCCGAGTTGGGCGAATGATGTTGCCAACTCAATTTTGCAGACAGTGAAGAAGAAAGATCCATTCACTTTTTATCATTGCTGTCGAGTGGGAATGGCCAGTCGCAAATTGGCAAAAGCAATGGGCTTGAATGAGTTTGAGCAAGCCGTGCTCGAATACTCTGGGTTATTTCACGATATTGGTAAAGTGGGAGTTCCTGATAATATTCTACTTAAGGCGGGTCGCCTCACAAACGATGAAATCGAAATCATGAAGGCCCATCCGATTAAGAGCGCAGAGATCATTGAGCCCCTTAGTCATATTCCATTTTTTAGATTTCTGTTGCCGGGAATTCGCTACCACCATGAAAGAATGGACGGAGCTGGATATCCGTTTAACCTCGTCGGCGAAAGAATTCCTCTTCCTGCTCGGGTGATTGCGGTGGTTGATAGCTACGATGCCATGTCAAATAAGAGGCCTTACCGAGAAGCTTTGTCGCATGAAAAGGTAATAAAAGAGTTGGTTGATTACAGCGGCAGTCAATTCGATGCCAATATCGTAAAGATTTTTATAGAAGCTCTTCCCTATTTTCAGGAGGAAAAGGAAGAAGAGAATCTTGTTATATCTCACGTTTTAAAGGCCGCCTGAGGAGTGATTGGGGAAGTTGGGGTTTTTGTGGATTCGATCATTTGGTCCAACCCAGAGAAGGGTGGGTAGCCAACTAAGCAAAGGGGGGCCGCACTTCAGGAAAGAGGCGCGGCTTTTTTTATTTTCTCTCGCTCAAAGCCTATCTTTGTTAGTTGCGCCTGAGGAGATCGTGGCGCCAGGTTCAATTTTTTTTACTTCAATAATGCTTGAGAAGGTATATTGCAATTCTGACCATGTGTAATCGGTCTCGGATTCCTCTTTGGTGCAATGTATTGTGAACCTCTCACCACTTTTCCCTTGTCGGGAATAAGTGGGAGCATCAAGCGGATGGCGTCTCACGATGCCACCTCAAATCTTGATGATTCCTGCTTCGCCGAGGCCATGGTTGTTGTGCGCCCTTTCGGCCGTACAACAGAGCCTTCTCCCTCTCCACAGGCTGATGAACGGGGTAGGACCCACCCTCGTTTTGAATATTTATTGCGGCATTGATGTCCCTATCGTGATGAGTCTGACATGATTCACATGTCCATTCCCTATCGGAAAGGGTGAGCTCGCTGTTCACGAACCCGCACTGATGGCACATCTTAGAACTTGGAAACCAAGTCGATATAAAATGCAAATGTTTGTCGTATTGGACAGCATACATCTTCATTATCTCAACAAGTCTTCCCCATGACTGAAACGCAATTGACTTTGCCAGTCTTCGGTTTTTCATCATGCCCTTCACATTGAGTGTCTCCATCGCTACCACTTGGTTCTTGCGGTAGATATTGAGAGCCAACTTGTGAAGATAGTCCTCCCTTTGGAACCTTATTCTTTCGTGCAACTTTGCAAGTCGAAATCTTGTTTTTTCGTAGTTATTGGAGCGATCTTCGCGTTTTTCTGATTTCTGCATATCTCTTTGGCGCTGCATCTTCTTTTGAAGCCTGCGCTTTCTGCTCTCGAGCGTTTCCAATGTCCTTGGAACCTGGATCTTCTCGCCATCACTCAGAACAATATGCTTGATGTTCAGATCAACACCAACGATCCCATCATGGGTTGAAAGAATTTTTTCTTTCGTATTGAATTTTGTGACGATGCTGACGAAGTATCGTCCACTTGCAGTTTTAGAGATGGTGGCGGCACCGAACTTTGCACCGTCTGGAAATTCTCTATGCATTTTCATCGGTATCCAAGTCTTGTATTTTGGAATAAATACGCAAGTTTGTCCCGACACTGATTTGATTTTTGGTTGTGGGAGTGAAAAACTTTGCGCAGCCAACTTCTTTTTGAGTCTTGGCTTTTTACCGCGTCCTGCAAACAGATTCTGATAGGCGACATCGAGATCGTGAGTTGCAACCTGCAAGGATTGGCTTGGTACGTCACTCAGCCAGTCAATGGCTTCTTTCCAGATGAGGAGATGTTCTTGCATCTCTGTGCGAGAGAGTTTCTGTATCCCATCCGCGTACAGCTCCTCGTTTATTTTTAGAAATTCGTTGTACACAAAACGAACCGAGCCAAATATCTTCCCTAGATGCCGCTTCTGCACCGGTGAGGGAAAAATTTCGAATTTGTAGCGTCTCGTGAGTGGATTCATTTCCTTGTCTGTTCTATTATTAGTGTTATGAAAAGTCAAATCAAAGAAAAAACGAAACTACGTGGACATTTTAACGCCGTTTACAGTCTCAACTACCACTTAGTGTTAGTAACCAAATATCGAAAAAAATGTCTCAATCCAGAGCAATTAGATTTTCTAAAGCAAGAGTTTGGCAGACTTCTTTGTGAATGGGACTGCAGACTCCTCGAGTTTGGCGGCGAAAAAGACCACGTTCATCTTCTCTTTGAAGCACACCCGGCGATGAATCTTTCAAAGCTCATCAACAACCTAAAAACCGTAACGAGCAGACTTATTAGGAAGAAGTTTCCAGCACACCTGAAGAAATATTATTCGAAACCTGTTTTCTGGACTCGAGCCTATTGTCTCATTTCGACGGGCGGAGCGACACTTGAGGTCACAAAAAATATGTAGAAAATCAGGGAAATGAAAAATCATCCTGATTTCAAGACCTCCTCCATCCATGGAGGAAAGTCGAGTTTCATTCATCTCCACCTAAATCAAAGATTTTAGATGGAGAATTCTGAAACGGGTTTGTTAAATGAAAGCTCCAAAAATCGAATTCGCCTACCTGGTTCATCGTCGACAACTGTTTCAGAGTAGTCCATCACGCTCAGTACCGGATTGCTCTCTGGGGAAGGATTCGGATTCAATTCACTTTTTTGGCCGTTGGGTTCCTCTGTTGTGACGTCGCATATGATCTTCTGATTGGACGACTGATAATTTTGATAGGGCCCGGAAGAAACCGGATCATAAACCTTCCCTTGCTCCACGAGTATCTCGTTTTTGTTAGCGAGAGATAAAAGTTTTTTATAATCCAGGACGACTATTTTGTAATCGGCGGCCGTCTCTTTGATTTTAATTCCACTTAGGCGGGGATATGAAACTGAGGCAGCTGATGGCGAGGGTGCTGATAGTGAGGGTGCTGAAACGGACCGGGGAGTGCTGCTAAGCTTTCCTGAAGCTATTTTTCCAAGTAGCTGTTCAAGCGCTGTATCTACCGAACTGCAGTGTTCATCGAATTTGGAGCCGGAAATGAGCTGATCCAGTTTACCTATCTCCGCTACACAGGAAACGCCTGCATGTCTGGATTGAAAATTTTTACAGGAAACTTTGATTAAGGCAAGTCTCACCGCCCGCTGCCGTGCGGTTGTTGTGTCGTCGGTCGGCTTAATGCCTACTTCCTTTTCGAAAGAGTGTAAATTCTCTTGGCCACTTACTATCGCATTGTGATCGTCGATAAATGATTGGTTGTAGGCCCCGTACTTGCTTGTCGTGTCAGTATCCGTGGCGCAGCTACTAAAAACGGAGAAATCTCAAATCTAGTTGAAAGTTGAGGGCACCAGCCTTTCGTGGAATGATTCCACTATCTTACAAAAGAAAGGCACCCTCATGAAAAGAAGTACCAGACAGAGAAAGCAATCCGCAAATCAAATTCAGCAGCTGTTGGGCGAAGACAATTTTGCATTGAAAGTTGCTCAGACAATCCGTTGGGGAAAAGCATCGATCGACTCACTGAATCACGAAATAGGACGGATGTTGGTGGAGTCGATCCTGCTGATGGATCGGGAAAATATAGCAGGTCCCGATTACGCGCCGACAGGGGATATTTATAAGTGGGCCTCCCAGCGAGGGTCTGCGTTTATAGGTGACCAGAAAGTGGCGGTCATGGTGCCGCGACTTCGCGGCACTCGGGGTGAGGTCACTCTTCCCAGCTATGCAAAGCTCAGAGAACGTGGTCAGTTCTCAGAGGGCTGCTGACGAAGATGATGTCAGGCTTATCGGCGCGCCGCTATAGCGAAACTGTACAAGACGCCGCACACGCGTTTGGAGTGTCGCCATCGTCGGTCTCACGCCACTTTGTCGAGGCCACAAGCAAACAGTTGAAACAATTTTTAGAGCGAGATCTCTCTGAATTTGATCCCTTTGCCATCATGCTGGACAGCGTTCATCGCGGAGGAGTTGCATTTATCACCGCGCTTGGAATTTCAGTTGCGGGAAAGAAAATGGTGTTGGGCTACTGGGAAGGCGCCACGGAGAATAGCGACATTTGCAATGAATTATTGGCGGATCTTGAACATCGCAATCTCAACTTGACCGCACGGGTGCTATTTGTAACTGACGGAGGCAAAGGTCTTATTAAGACTCTTCGCAACAAGTTCGGAAAGAAACTCATCCATCAACGTTGCACAATTCACAAGGATCACAATCTACAAAAGCACCTCGCCAAGAAATACCGCAAGCGGATCCATCAACAATACGTGGCGGCTCTTGGGCATGGGAAATATGAAGACGCCAAGGCGGCACTGGAGACTTTGGAGCAGGAATTGATGCTAATCAATAGCTCAGCTGCGATGTCTCTCAGAGAGGCCCTTCAGAGCTTTTAACCTTGCATATTTTGAACGTGCATAAGGATCTTTATAAAGCTCTTCATACAACAAATGGAATCGAGAATCTATTCTCGTCGGTTCGTCATCGAGAACACAACATCAAGAATTATAACCCAGAATACAGAGGGAAGCGGCGAAAAGGAAAACTCTCGCAACGCTGGTTGGCGGCCGTGTTCCTGAAAGCGGAGGAAAACTTCCGTACGGTGAAGGGATACATGCACATCAAAACTGTGATCGCAAGAATTGAAAAATTGCAAATGGAAACCGTTGACAAAAAAATAGGAAAGGCAGCATAGTCAGACACGATTTCACGAAAGCGGTTCCAGATTTTCAACTAAAAATGAGACATCTCCCTAAAAACGATGAGGATTAAAGAGAAGATTGCAAGACGGCTGGTCATGGGAAAACTCCTGTAAATATTATCTATTTTCATTAAAAAAATACCCGAGACAGAATCACAGGGCAGGTTGAGGCCAGAGGATGCGATCCCGCCTGTGCATGCTAGCAACAAGGGTGCCATGGTTCTTGCTATTTCGATTCGTCAAGTTGCCTTTAGTTTTTTATTCGGCCAGCCAGCGAGCGGCATCCATTGCCCAGTAAGTAAAGATCACGTCAGCTCCAGCTCTCTTGATGGATAGGAGAGTTTCAAGTACGGCCGCCTTTTCATTGAGCCAGCCTTTTTCTGAAGCGGCCTTGATCATGGCATATTCGCCGCTGACATTGTAAGCCGCAACCGGGACATCACAGACTTCCTTGGCCAAGGAAATAATATCAAGGTAGCTGAGAGCTGGCTTGATGAGGATGAGATCGGCTCCTTCCTCTTGATCCAAGCAAATCTCACGGAGGGCTTCGCGACGATTGGCAGGATTCATCTGGTAGGATTTCTTATCACCTGTTTTCGGAGTCGAATCGAGTGCGTCTCGGAATGGACCGTAAAAACAGGAAGCGTATTTGGCCGAGTAGCTGATAATTCCGACATCAGAAAAGCCGCCTTGGTCAAGGACAGCCCGTATATAGGCCACCCTTCCATCCATCATGTCAGAGGGAGCCACGTAGTCGGCCCCTGCGCGAGCCTGCACAAGAGCCATCTGACCCAATACAGAAAGAGTTTCATCATTGAGGATCTTTCCTTCGGAAAAGATTCCGTCATGTCCATCGGAGGAATAGGGATCCATTGCGACGTCTGTGATCACTGTGAGTTCGGGTAGGGATTTTTTAAGGGATCTGACAGTTCGCGGGAGCAAACCATCTGGATTAGCAGACTCTTTGCCCATAGGGTCTTTGAGGTGGTCTGGAATTTTTGGAAAGAGAGCAATACCTGGAATGCCCAGAGCTAAAACTTCGCTAGCCTTCTCGATAAGAAGATCAGGGCCATACCGAAACTGACCAGGTAGGGACAATATTGGCTCTTTGGCTCCATTTTTCTCCGTCAAAAACAGTGGCATGACGAAATTTTTTGGACTGAGCCAGGTCTCTTGAGTGAGGTCTCGTATACCGGCCGACTTTCGATTTCGCCGGGGCCTAGAGATGAGATCTAGATTCTTTGTATTTTGAAGCTTAGGCAAGACGGCCTCCTTTAGGAGATGAGGATTGAGAGAAGATTACTTCTGACGACTGAAATGGCGGAGGATAAAGACATAAGGGCTTTTTTCCCGTGAGTTTCTCGATGCATTCAGAAAGCCCCATGAGAGGTAGACCTATGATAGAGGAAGGATCTCGACCCTTGAGAGATTCGATCAAACAAATGCCCATTTTTTCGAACTTGTAAGAGCCTGCACAGTCCCAAGGTTTATCCCAACTGAGATAAGAGTCGATTTCTTCAGCAGATAGCTTCTTTAGCGTGATCTGCATTTCTTCTGCCCAAGAGATCTCATGCTGATTGAAGATAACGTGGAGGGCTGTTAGCAGTGTATGAGTTTTGCCCTCAAGCAGGCTGAGTTGGACTTTTGCTCTTTCTGGTGTTCCTGGCTTCGAAAGGATTTGGCCCTCAAAGAGGGCTATCTGATCAGAGCCAACGACAATGGCATTTGGTCGAGTGGCGGCGAGGCTTTTGGCCTTGGCTTTGGCGAGAGCCAAACAGAGGTTCTGAGGTGAGAGAGAGGAGAGCTGGCTTTTAAGTGCCTCCTCATCGATCTCAGGAGCCATTGCCGTGAAAGGAATTCCCCAGCTTTCAAGTTGCCTTTTTCGATAGGCTGAAGTGCTGCCAAGAATCAACAAAGGAGGATCTGCCCGTCGTGTCATTAAATTGGAAATCTCCGTGAAATTCGAGATTCCATTGTTATAGAATGTGGACATAGGACACAACCAAAAAAAGGGTGAAAACGAATGGAAACAGTAACTCACTATGTGCACAATCTTGATCCCTTTGCGATTCAGTTTACAGAGACTGTTGGTATCCGCTGGTACGGTTTGGCTTATTTGTTAGGCTTTGTGGCAAGCTACTTGGTCTTTCTTTACCTTGCAAAACGCAATCGCATTGAGTTGCCAGCAGAGAGGGTGGGGGATTTCATCACCTGGGGTGCCATTGGGGTTTTGGTGGGTGGTCGGTTGGGATATTGCTTATTCTATTCTCCAGAATTGCTTTGGACCTTCACTTCTGACTTCCCTTTTTGGGGATTGCTTGAGGTTCATAAGGGAGGCATGGCCAGTCATGGTGGAATTGCCGGAGTTATCATCGCATGTTGGTTCTTTGCAAGAAAGTATGGCTACTCTAAAATGCACATGATTGATTTGACTGCCTACGGGGCCACTTTTGGTTTTACGGCTGGGCGGATAGCGAACTTTATCAATGGTGAACTTTACGGACGAGATGCTCCTCGAGTTTATCTTGGGCGGTCAAGTTTCCTTCTGAACTTTATTTTTGGGCCAATTATCACATTCAAGAACTAAAACGGGTGGTTCCCGTCTTGGGCCAGCTGTCATCAGTTCAAAATCCGGGTGGCAGCGAGATGAGCTTGAGTGCTGATCGATGGCTTGAATGGGTCGATCGCTACCGCAGTGATGCGACGGCTCACGAAAATGTCAATGCAGTTATCGAAAAGATTATTTGGGCAAGTCAGAACGGAAAAGTCGAGGTTCTTCAAGCCTTGCAGAATGTTTTGACTCCTCGGTATCCTTCTCAGCTCATTCAGGCATTCTTGGAGGGGTTTCTCGTGTGGGTGGTGCTCACTTTGTTGTGGCTCAAGCCTAAAAAGGCCGGAGTGATCAGCGGAGTTTTTGGAATTTCATACTCCCTAGCGCGAATCTTTGGCGAACAATTTCGGATGCCAGATGCCCACATTGGACTCGAATGGCTCGGTTTGACTCGAGGACAATGGTTAAGCGTGGGTTTTCTCTTTTTTGCGATTGGATACACTGTCGTTGCTTTTCGGAGTGACAACCCAGTGTTAGGCGGATTTTGCCCCAAAAGTTCAGAAGAGGCTGAATCAAAATAGGGCTTTAATTTGGCTTTAAAAATCGATGGGGATTCAGCCTTTCGCTTTATAGGCTGATCAGAAGTTCTTATTCTTTTTGTTTCCCTTTTTTGCTTCCCTCGCAATTGGGAGAGGCAATTATATTTTTGCCATTGACTTGCCATTCTGCCGGAGTCATCAGTCGCTGCGATAAAGCATGAACCCCTGACCCGAGCTCCTCAGACAAAACCTCGTGAACCTTTCGCTGTCGGTGAATTCGAGATAAATTTTCAAAATAATTACTCACCACCACTATTAAAAAATGGGTTTCAGAACCGACAGGTACGCTATGGCGAAAACTTTCATTGATTACTTCAAGGTGAACGGGTTGAAAGGCATCGTTTAACTTGTTTTGTATCCTGCTTTCAATGAGCAAATTGTCCTCACCTTCTAGAAAAAAGCAAAGATACGAATCTGAGCAATGTTTGGCAATGAATTGTTTAAACTGACCTGCTTGATTGTTGTTCCAAACTCCAAGGGTCCCTGGCTGAACCAGATCTCAGGAGTTCAGGATCTTCAAACATGCGTCCGGCAGCAGCGCTCCCTTTGTGAGCACTGCACCAAGCCGAACTCGATCCTGAAATCCTGAGATCTGGTTCAGCCAGCTCCGCTTGCCTTGGACACAACAAATACACCGCAGGCTTGGGGGCCAGCCGCTGTATTAATGTCGGATGGACGCAGGCAGAACCAAGAGACGGATATTTGAGCTTCTCTGCTCGGGAGTCACACAAAGGAGGCTGCCTAAATTCTTAAAAATCAGTCGCACCACCGTCGTTCGGAAGTTTCCCTTTCTTGCCCATTGGTCGAGGATAAAGATATCAGAAGAATTTTGATAATCTCAAGCCACTCACTGTGATCCAGTTTAATGATCGTGAATCGCGCCGACCGACAGATCATTGACTCTTGCGTGAGTCGAATGCCGCCGAAGAAGGGCCTTATTGCTGGGATTTCTCGCAAAAAATATGGCCCTCGCCCTGACGAAAGAGGCCCTGCAAGAGAGGAGCTCTTCAGTAATCTTTCATCTCACAGTGAAAGCTTCGAAAAGAAAGATCTAGATTTTTATACAGCGGCTGGCCCGCAAGCCTGCGGTGTATTTGTTGTGTCCAAGGCAAGCGGAGCTGGCTGAACCAGATCTCAGGATTTCAGGATCGAGTTCGGCTTGGTGCAGTGCTCACAAAGGGAGCGCTGCTGCCGGACGCATGTTTGAAGATCCTGAACTCCTGAGATCTGGTTCAGCCAGGGACCCTTGGAGTTTGGAACAACAAGCAAGCAGGCCAGTTTACACGGTGCTAACACGGGTTTAACCCGTCTTTGAAATGACCAAGATATCAATGTCTGTTTAATGCTTGGACAAAGACTGAGCCTGATCAGATTGAATCCATTCAAAATTAAGTTTTGAGAGGATTTGATCTCGAATGGCATGCAGTTCAAGTGATTGCTTTATAGGTTCCAGATAGAGCTATTTACTGAGTCAATTTGACAAGAATTTTCGATTCCCTTCAATTGTTGGTGTCTCAACTTGAGAACCCTTTATCGAGATATTCAAAATATTTGTTTTTTCGGCTATTGGGCATTTTCGGCCTGACTTTTGCTGATATCATACAGAGGGAGTATTGGTTGGATTTGAGAATTCTCACCTCTTTTAAGATTTGATCTTGCATTGAAAATTTTGGAGCAAAGAAGTAATCAATGAAGCAAGCATACGGATTTTTGAATTTTCCGATACTGATCTCGGCGGGTTTTGCGATCACCCTTTTTTTTGTGAACTGCGATTCCTTTAAGGCGCTTAAAAGCAAGGAAAGTGCTTCCTTATCACGATTCAATTTTGATGGCTGTGCTGACGAAAGCAAAGAAAGTACAAATAAAGTCTATATATTAGGTGCTTCTGAGTATTTGAACATTGCTGAAGACCTGTTTCCGAATGTGAGCCATGGTGATCTGGTGAATCTGACGAAATCACTGCCGGTAGTACCAGATCTATTCGATGGAAATCTTGAGTTAAAAGACTATAAAGATTTTATTTTGGATCGAACTTCTCTCGTTGAGTATTTTGCGAGAAAATTAACAGAACAAGCCAGTTCCATTTGTACAGAATTGGATAAGAGCTGTCGCACGAATATTGTCAATTTACAAATTTCAAATGTATTCAGACGTTTTGTGTCTTCGGGAGAAATGAGTGAGCTCGTCGAAAAAAATATGGATCTTTCGTTTGAAAATTTCGCAAGGCTTATTTTCTATTCGCCAGATTTTCATTTTAAGATCTACTCTAATGAATTGACGTCCTACGAATTTGTTTCAAAAATATCAATGGCTTTATTTGGAACCTTTCCGCCAGCGGATCTTGTCAATCAGAGGGATGAGGTCTTCAGTAATCGTCAAGCTTTACGAGCAGAGTTATTGAAAATATTTAATCAGCCGAAGAATGCACGTCGATTTTCCAAGCGGTTTTGGGAGAAATGGCTATCGAATGACGGGTTGAGAAATATGGAAATTCCAAGTTCTGAGTCATTCGATAAAGAAGCTGTAATGAATGACTTTTATAGCAAGGTTGAAGAGGCCATTGTTTCTGAAAAGAGTTTAAAGGATCTGTTCTATTCAGCCTCCTCTTCTGATGGAGAAATTCCTGCGAGCCTTCTCACGCATCCGAGTTTTGCGATGTCCTCTTCAAGAGTGGTAAATGGAAAAGTGAAATCTCATTATGTTCATCGAGGCATCAATATTACAAATAAATTGCTTTGCATGAAACTGCCTCCTTTGGAGCCTGCGACCCTTGAACAACTGGAAGAAGCAAAAGCGGCTTCGGCGAATCAGAATTTTGCTGACGCGATTGCGCAGCATCGATCAAATCCAAATTGTAGGTCTTGTCACTCGATCATTGATCCTGTTGGAGTTACTTTAGAGCATTTAAGTCCATTTGGAAAATTTCGTCATGAATTTAGCGATGGCAGTTCCATTTTAAGTAAAGGTGTGTTTCTGAATAAGCCATATAGTGATTTGGGATCACTTGTTGAGGTTATTTCAGAGTCAGGTGAGCTAAGAAGTTGCTTTGTCAGTCAACTCAAGGGTTTGGGAGATGGGCCAGACAATCGGATTCTGGGACCCTGTGATGCGAAAGAAATATTTTCTCAAAATCGAGAGCGTCCAATTATCGATGTTTTAACTGAAATGTTCTCCTCTCGGCGCTTTACGAAAAGTTCCTTGACGGCCGAACAGGTGAAAATGAAATTGATTGAGGTTTTCGTTGGAGATCTTTATCGCTATGGGTTGGGAAGAGAGCCTGATTCTGGGGGATTTGAGGGTTGGTTTCAGGTTTACCTTAAAACCGGAATGTTACCTGTGATCAAGGGTATTCTTCTCAGCGGTGAGATGAATAAATTAGGCCTGAACCAAGAGCAATTTGTGGGACGGTCCTTTCGATCATTGACTGGTCGCACTCCAAATTCAGTTGAGCTTGCGGAGAGCGTTCGTAAGTTAGTTGAAGTTGGCAAGGACAAGGACAAGTATTTAGAGAATTTGTTAAATTCAGAAGATGTGAGCAAGAGATTTAAAATACTGAAGCAGGAATCAATATGAGCAAAGAGAGAAAATTATCTCGCAAAGAGTTTATGTTGTGGATGTTAAAAAGTGCGGGGTATGCTTATTGTTTGCCCCATGTCCTCGATTTATCGAAAGCTCTTGCTGCAGGCGCATCTCACCAATATTTTATTGGAGTGATGGCTCATACGTTGGCACTCAATAAAACTGTAAAAGATACCAGTGATTTGCATGGAGGTTTTTTCAAGGGGTATGGAAATTGGACCTTCAATGGCTACGGAAGCCTGAGCGGACTTGAATCAATTAAAGCCAACATTTTTGTGCCAAGAGGTCTTACTTATAGGATGGAGGCTGGCACTGAGGCGGTCGGACATTTTCAGGCTCAGGGAGGCTTTTTGACAGGATTTCCGTCACGAGGAGCCTCTGATTACGATCTTCTTGTCGGTGACAACAATACCACTGCGGCCCCTGCCGGCACAAAGTCCATTGATTGGCTGATTGCAGAAAGCCTCGGACAGACCCCCTTAGCCGTCGGGTACAATCACAGGGCAGGATTCAATGGGGCTGAAGCACCTCATTTTTTTAATGCAATTTCTTGGAGAGATCCAAGAAATGCTCAATATCCAACTTTTGATTCCGGGGCCCTCCTTAAACAATTAACGGCTCGTGCGCGATGCGAAACTTTTAATGCGGACCCTAATGTCATTGAAGCACAAATAAAACAGGCCAATGAAAAAATCATTCTCATGGATCGTGTTAAGGACCGATACTCTCAGCATTTTAAGCTTAACAGGAGATATTCCGGCGCTTATGATCGGTATATTGAGGATTTCAAGTCCGAAATATCTAAATTGAAGAAGGATCTTGAAGGTTTGCAAAGCGGTTTGAACTACCAAAATAGCAAGCCAGCACTCTGTGATTGGTCAGGTCCCACAGTGACTACGGCGAACCCCTCTACGAGTGATCGAGCAGTTTATGAAAAAAAGGTTCAAGGATTGAATACCTTGTTAGCCTTATCATTTAAAGCTGGATTGACTAACTCAGCAACTATGTCCCTCTGTCTAGAAATAAATCATCACAATCAACACTATATTACGAGCCAAGACGTTGGGCGAGATGGGCAAACTCTTCAAGATATTGTCAATCATGGAAATGGCCTAAGAGACTATATGGATTCCGTAACAAAGAATATCGTGCACTTGGTAAATGAACTAAAAAAATATGGTATCTTCGAAAAGACCTTGATCATGGTTGGCGGCGAGCAGAACGATGGGAACACGCACACGGCCTCAGAGGCGCCAGTTTTTGTTATTGATGGAAGCAATAGTTCTTGGAATGGGAGGGACATTGGTGCCCTTGCGGGAGGACAAACTGCGCCTGAAGAGAGACCCTATTCTGCTCTGCTAGTTGATGTTCTGAATAAGTTCGGAATATCTAGGTCAAGCTTCGGATCACCAAAAAACGTTAAGGGAGTTGGCAGAGGTGGAATTTTTTGATGGATCAACCATTAAAAATCAGTAAACTTATCTTGCTGTTTTCTTGCATTGGTTTTGTTTTAAATTTTCAAAATTGTGGATCGGTTCATGAAGGCAGCCAGATCAATCCAAATCTTCTTGAACAAAATAGCACGGGCCCATCTCCAACTGCTCGAAAAATCTGGCAAATGAATCGAGCACTTTCCAGTGAACTCCCAATCGTGATTTACGCAAATCCTCAGATTTTCCCACCAGAATCGATTTACGTGTGGATTCATAAATTTTCCGGAGTCACCTCCGCCTGTGAGCAAAAGAATTATCTAAATCATGACAATGCAGTTGAACTCATTTGTCCTTCTGAGGGTTCCCTTCAAGTTGAACTTTATATCACGAACTCTTTAGGTGAAGTCATTATTTTAACGGAGACCCTCAATGTGAGCAGAAAGGATTCCTTTTCAACAGATGAACTTGAACCTCTTTTGAATGGAATTGAAAATTTGGTCGTTGATATTGATGGAAACCTGGGTGGCCTTGCAAATTCATCGGAAAGATCCTCTCTCAGGAGTGAATCGACCATTCTTTATGGGTCAAGTTGTAAGATATGTCATGGCTCCCTTGAAGCTTCGAATGTGAGGGGAAAAAAATTGGATGATTTCAATCGAGCAATTAGCCAGATCATCGAAATGAAAACATTTCAGCGTCTTTCAGACAGAGAAAGGAAAGGCCTAGTTGAGGTTTTGGGGGGTAGCTAGGCGCTGCTTTCGATGATATCCTTTAGAGAAATTCAGTTTTGATTTTGTGCGTGGAAGGGGATGGATGACATGGCGGAAGCAAGGTCCGGCGAGGAAACTCATTTTGACGTCATTGTTGTTGGCTCAGGCATGGGAGGGCTGACCTGCGCAAGTCTCCTAACTCAGTTTTATAACAAGAAAGTATTGATCTTGGAGAGCCATTCTAAGATTGGAGGCTATATTTATTCATTTTCGAGATCCGTTCGTGACAGGCGCGTTTCTTGGGATGTTGGGCTTCATTATGTCGGACAAATGGGAGAGAAGAGCTCTCTGCGAAAAGTAATGAACCAAGTGACTGGTGGCAAAGTTCATTGGAAAAGACTTTCGGATCCCCACCAATGGTTTATTTATCCTGGCTTGAAGATAGCGGTTCCCTCATCGTCTCACCAATTTAAATCTAAACTGATAGAATTATTCCCTTCTGAAGCCGATAAAATAGGCACCTACTTTGTGGATGTTCGCCGCGCAACGAAATGGGCCAACTTTTTTCATATGGCCAGACGGCTTCCTCGTGCTCTTCAGTTGTTTTTAAGATACCTGCTTTTTTGGGGTTATCGTTTGGCGTTTCAAAAGACCTCAGAATATTTTGGCAAGCGAAATTTTTCGAAGGAATTGAGCGCCGTTCTTGATTCTCAATGGGGTGATTATGGTCTGCCTTCGGGTCAAAGCCCATTTTTTATAAATGCTCTTGTTTTTACTCACTATCTGAACGGAGCTTATTACCCTGTTGGCACTTCCCAGGCGATTCCTCAGGCTGTAGCGAGCATCGTAAAGGAAGGAGGTGGAGACGTTCGTGTTCGCCACGAAGTCAAAGACCTTTTGCTTGATGGTGATCGAGTGATAGGTGTTAAAGCCCTGAATCTTTTTACAAATGAGCTAATCGAGGCCCGAGCCTCAGTTGTGATCTCTAACATTGGATTGATAAATACATATCAAAAGTTAATTCCAGAACTTTACGCGAGTTCTACTCTCGATAGGATTTCAAAGTTACCTGAGCCCTGTTCAGGTGTTTGTCTTTTTCTGACGCTCAAAGAACCGCCAGGTAAATTGGGATTTCAGGATCAAATCATCTGGCTATTCGATTCTTATGAACACGACAAGACTTGGTCCTCACGGACAGACATTTTGAATCGTTCACCCTCAATGGCATTTCTTTCCTTTTCAGCAAATGCTGATTTAGACGGAAAGGTCCCAACGGCACAAATTTTAACTTTTGCGGATTCATCTTTATTTAAGGAATGGGAGCGTCTCCCACTCAAAAATCGTGGTGCTGAATATGAAAGTATAAAAAATCAAATTTCGCTTCGACTGATTGAATTTGTCGAGAGAAGTCTTCCTGGATTCAAGTCTTTAGTGGATTTTTACGAATTGGGGACCCCACTCACTTTTGAGTCTTATAGCAAGCACCCTCAAGGCGCGATCTACGGTATTCCCCTTTCTGTTAATAGGTTCGAGAACCCTTGGATTTCAGTTAAGACGCCATTAAAGGGACTGTATCTCACCGGAGCTGACATTGCGGGTCCAGGAATTGCGGGAGCTATGATGGGAGGTGTTTTGACTCTCTCTGAGATAGTCGGCCTCTCCGTATTTGGAAAGGTGTTCCGGACGTAATCGAGGAGAGCACGGTTATTTTTTGATACTGCTTCTGAGGTCCCTGATACGTTTCCAGAGAAGGGCTTTCGGAATTCGGTTCAATTTGAGCGCGGTCATACATTCTTCGAGGCGCCCTTTCCGTTCGCCAAGAGACTGAATAGCCTTCTTGAGATCGTGCTCGATACTTTCACCATAAGCGCCGGCGGCTTTTTCGATGGCGAGGCTCAGCGACGGGCGTGCCATGCATAGCATTGCTAGGTCAATCAGATCGCGACTGAACACAGCGTCGTCAGACCATCGATCGGAATTCGCAAGAAGTTTGCTCGCGGCCATGTCAAGGGGAGCTAATAGAGCAACCCCACAAATGCGATCGTTTGAAAGAGGCTTCTCTAATTGAATGCGCCCTTCGAGAACGATCTCAAATTTAATTTCCACTTCCGACACGCGAAGCATGGTGCGAATGCCGTATTGATCCGCCCGAATTTCTCGGGTGGAAGTCAGCTCCATTCCTGCGCGTGTGATTGCTTTTATTCCATGCCCGGTGAGCAATTGCCGTAAGGTTTGGTATCCGGAGCGATCCGATACCAAAAAATCAATGTCAATCGATTCGCGATATTCACCGTGAGATAAAACAATTGCAGTTCCGCCTCCAAACAAACAAGCATTTTGACTCAGCAGGTCCGCATCGAGTGCCTGGAGAATGCTTGCAATGCGAACGTGGTGCTCCCGTTCAAACAAGCAGCCGCCTCCGTCTGAACGCCGACAGCAGCGTATCGAGCAATTTCTTTTCGCGCGAATCCATCGCTTTGAGGTCGACGTGTCGCCAGTTCCGCTCGTAGAGGTCGAGCGCTTCTTTGGGGCTGATTTCTTTTGTGTCTTTGAGCTGCCAAGCCAGTTGCTTCAGCTGTTTATAATCAGCAATACGGATGTTACTGGGGATCTTATCGCCGACCAAATCACGTTTGTCCCTTTGGACTTGTTGATCCTTCAATTCGAAGTTGAGCCCCAGGGCGGAGATCACGTTGAGGTAGGCCCCCATTGCTACAGAGGCTTCGCCTTGCTCAATGCGGTAAAGAGTGATACGCGACATTCCTGCCGCCTCGGCCGTAGCGATCGCGCTGACCCCCAGCTCTTTTCGACGATTCCGTAGCTGTTGGCCAAGATCCCGGAGGATCTTTTTAAGGTTTCCAGTGACTTGAGAGGAACGAACAGCCATATGTTTCTCATTATATACATTTTATATGTTTTGCATAGAATAAGAAACGTTTTTGTTGAAAAAAATCTTAAGTATTTGAATTCATGCGGAATTTAGATGTTTTAAGGATCGAGGACCCTCATTTTTAAGGGACATGAAAGCCCCCCCAAGGACAGAGTCCTGCGATCAAAGTCTGGCCGTTTTGTCGCTATCCGGCGACACTGGAACGCTGAAGTCTTTCGATTCTTTCCTCGAGCGGAGGGTGAGTTGAAAAGAAACGCATGACTCCACCCGGTCGACTCGAAATCTTGAGCGCCTGGATTGCAGGGCGGGTGTTCGGGTCGACGTCATCAAAAGTGCGTTTAAGACCTTCAAGCGCTTGAATCATATTTCCGCGTCCGGCCAATCGAGCTCCGCCTGAATCGGCACGGTACTCTCTGTATCTAGAAAACCAAGCCACAACCATAGAGCCAAGAACCATAAAAACCATTTCGAGTGCAAACTGGACAAGATAATAGGACATGGGAGTCCCGCCTTGCCGTTCATCGCTGTCTTGTCCGCGTGCCATTGTGAGCGCGTAAGCAATCACGCGAGCCAAGAACATCACAAAAGCATTCACAATACCTTGGATGAGGGTCATGGTGACCATGTCTCCGTTGGCGATGTGAGCCACCTCATGGCCAAGGACTCCTTTGACTTCATTTCTTTTCATGCGTTGAAGAAGGCCAGTTGAGACTGCAACCAATGAGCGGGATTTGCTCGGGCCAGTTGCAAAGGCATTGACTTCGGGAGAGTCATAAACACCAACTTCTGGCATGACAGGGAGGCTGGCTGCTCTAGAAAGTTCATGGACCATTTGGACCAAATCTCGAAGATCAGAATCTCGAGTGTCAGGTGGAATGACCTTAACTCCCATCATCCACTTGGCCATGATTCTAGAAAGTGCGAGTGAGATAAAAGCTCCTCCCATACCCCAAATTAGGCAGAATGCCAGGAGGGATTCATAATTAAGTCCGTTGGCTGTGAGATAGGGTTTTACGCCAAGTACGTTCAGAACAATTGAGATCGTGAAGATCACGAGGGCATTCACTGCCATAAAAAGAGCAATTCGTTTAAACCAGGCCATAAGCACCTCCCATAGGCTGCGATGGCGTACTATACCAAAATTTTGTCAAAGGGTGCACATAAATTTCAAAGACTGACCTCAGCTGGCGCGATTCTCAGCTCTTGTCCCGGTCCGCCTTATTGAGGCTGCTGAAGATATTCGGTAACTCCTTTCCAGGGCATTGATCTCCCTTTCCTTGACGGTCTCATGGAAAAGCTCTAAGGATACTGGATCTTCTACTGAAGGATTCTCAGCATAATTTAGGAGGCAGCTTTGTCATGCAGATTTTTTTGATTGTTTTCACCAGTTTGTTCTGTTGGGTTGCCAGCGCGGATTTCATCGACTCCTTTAAAGATTACCGAACCTATTATCTCGTCGAGCCTATCTCGCCTCAGGGAACCAAATTGATGATTTTACTCACGCGAGGCAATTTGAGACGTGAGTTGGTTCCGAGTGACAGCCTTCCCAAGTTAGATATAGATGGTACACCCGGTTTGGAAAGCGATGTCCTTTATTCTGAAGCCTCCGATCCTCCTCCTCCGCAGCTGATTCTGCCCGATTCAAACGATAAGTCGAATCAGGGGCGTTTGGAGAAACTGGAGCGTTTGCGAAATCGTATGGAAGCGCTGAGCCCGGGTTGGGACGTGCAGGTTGGGTATCAACAGCCGAGCCGCTTCAGGTTGATTGAGTTGGTTCCTGTAGGATATGACTCTAGTGGAATGTCCCGCCAAAGGCTCGTATTCTACTCTTCAGTTTTTTTCACACGCAACGATCAGGGTGCTCTTGAATTCACCCAACGTACGAATGGTGTACAATATGGATATCTGACCGATTTCTTAGAGAGAATGAATCGAAATGAGGCTTCGGTTCTTCGATTTTCTTTACCTCCCGACTTGGAGGGTTCGGCCGTGCTTCACCTTGTGGATCTGGGTGGTAGGATTATCAATCAGCCTTATGAAAATTTTTTATTGCAATTGAGCCAAGCAATTAGTCAATAAATACCAATGCCAGGAAGACATCTTTTTGAATCTGATCGAGCGGCGGTTTTGAGGGATCTTTTCGCACGCCAGGGCGAGAGCCGTCTCCCTCTAGGTTTGAAACAGTACTTCAGTCTCCCAGTAAAACTTTCTGGAGCCAGTCAGCCAGGCGAGCCAATTCGTGTTGAAATTGTAAACTTTCGGATTCCCACCAAGGAAGCTTTAGAAGGCAAGCTTGATATTCCCTTTGTATCTGAATCGCTTGGACTCCAGCTTCGTCTCAGGGGTGGGATCACCGGGAGAAGGATTGCCAATCCGCAGCCGCTTGAATTGACTATTGAACGGAAAGGGACGGATTTGGAGGGGACATATCCTCCTTTCGAATTTAAACTGAATCTTGTAGCCAAAGCAAAAACTGTTGTGACGAATGAAACGACGGGGAGAGGCTGCTATTTTAGGCCCTGTTGAAGTTTCATTGAAAGATATTTCTGGCGCAATCACTGGTTCTATACATGCCTCTAGCCCCGCAGAAGATACAAATCCTAGGATATTCTATTCTGTTCCCCAAATCCTTGGGCCCGAGCCTCTCACAGGTGGATATCAAGATGTGGTGGTGGCAGGAGGAGGAAGGGTAGATGGTTCTCGCGCGTGTGCCCGTGCGGTCCGACATGACTGACTCTGAAGATTAGCATTTTAAAAAATATTTGATTCGGTGGTGTTGGCTTTGCTAAAGAGATAGAGACTGCGACTCTTCTATGAGGCTAAGTTCGGAATCATCGAGGTAACAACCGGGGTCCTCGGCCCAAGCATCTTTGTGGACTTGGTATGCGCGTACCTTGGTATTTCCGTTGCACACGTCAAAGAAAGAACACAGTCCACAGCGACCGCTGATTTCTCTGTGTTCGGCTTTGAGGCCCTTCATCAGTGGATCGGAGAGATCGGTCCAAATTTGCGAAAAAGGGCGTTCGCGGATATTGCCTAAAGTGCTGTCCCACCAGAAGGAATCAGGATGGACATTGCCGAGATTGTCAATTGAATGATAATTTCTTTGAACTTACCAAAATAAATAACCACGACTTATGCCGAACCTCAGGACACCCCGAAAAACACCATCTATCCAAGACCCCTCAAGTAATTGGGAGTAAAATCTATCAATGTGCTCTGCCTTTTGAAACTTCAGTAAGGCGGGTAAATCCTGACGGTTCTCCTGAGTGATAGTAAACCGAATATCGACTTTAAGATCTTTTGATTTGCACAAGTGAATGCCTTCGAGAGTGGCCTTGAAGGCGCTGGCCTTTCTTCTAAAACGATTGTGAGTCTCGCCAATTCCATCGAGACTGATGCCTACATAGTTAAAATTGAGTTCGGCGATCTTATCAATGTTTGAAGGGTCGATGAAAGTGCCATTGGTGGACAGCCCAACGTAAAAGTCCATTTACCTATTCAGAAGCTACGAGACAAAAGTGCTAACGAAAAAAAAGCACCGTTTAAACCCACGGAACTTTGAGCTTCTCTGCTCGGGAGTCTCTCAAAGGAGGCTCTAAATTTTGATACAGCGGCTGGCCAGCAAGCCTTCAGTGAATCTGTTGTGTCCAAGACACTTGGAGCTGGCTGAACTAAATCTCAGGAGTTCAGGATCGAGTTCGGTTTGGTGCAGTGCTCACAACGGGAGCGCTGCTGCCGGACGCATGTTTGAAGATCCTGAAATCCAGAGATTTGATTCAGCCAGGTACCCTTGGAGTTTAGAACAACAATCAGTTAGGCCAGTTTGTATCAAATTGAGTCAAAGTTATGCACCTTCAGGTAATTCTCCGATTGAGGGCCAAATACCTGAGAAATATATCAAGTTCATGGAGTATTGTTCCGAAATGAGAAGTGATGAGATTGAGAAAGCGTCATTTCACTTCAATTGGGATTTTTTTTGTCTTTCTAGTGGTTTGCGTTGTTGCATTTGAGAACTGTAGCAAAGTGCGGCTGACCCCTCTTGTTCCCGAAAGGCAAGTCTCTTCAGTCATCGGTGCGGAGGCTCAGCGCCTTCCCATTCCTCGTAAAGATCCAGGCAATGCTCGTGTTGTTGTACTTTTAGATCAGAGTTTTTCGATGGTCTGGGGCAAGTGTCCGCAAGATTTGGATGGCACGGCTCCAAATCCCACGGGTTCCCCATTTAATTCCTGTCAGAGAGGGCCGGGGGTTGACCAGCCTGGCTATCGCTACGATGTCACGAAAGCTTGGCTTGATGAACTGGCAGCTGTCGTTGAAAAGGGAATGGATGTCAAAGTGATGCTTTTGCCCTTTTCTGGAGGAAAGGCGAAGCGCCCGAATCCTATCGCGAGTCCTGTGCACAATCTTAAAGATCTGGATCACATGAAATTTCTTGATTTGCCCAAGGCAGGGACTTGGTTGGCCGCTCTCCGTCAGGAACAAGAAGCCATGAAGATCGACGGCAAGCGAGAAATCATGGGGACGACGGTGTTTGATCCAATTCTCGACTACGCTTACGCCGAGATTGTTCGTGAGGCGACTTTGCTCAAGGAGCAAGACAAGTTGGCGACAACGCCTTTTTTGTTTGTGGTCATCTCGGATGGGGTCTATAAGCCGACCAACGCTCTTTTTGGTCTGCTGAGAGAGGTATCAGGATGTCCGAATTGCAGCAACACACCCAACCATATTGCTTGTACCTGCTTTTCAACAGGTGTTTGTTGGAGCGGTCCTGGAGAAGCTCCGGGTCGTTACTGTCAGTTACTTGAACAGAATTTTAGAGAGTATCTCGGTGATCCTGCTGTGAATCAGTTAGATGAAGTGAAAGTTTCGCTCAATAATATTTTGAAAATTGAACAAGATCCTGATTTTTTAGGTTTTCGAATTTCAATGAAATTTGCTAAAATGAATTGGCTCGCCGTTCCTTCTGAAGACACGAACAGAGCTCCAGATAAAACAAAAAACATTTTTGACGAGGTGCAGGCGAGCTTAATTCGGCGTCAGATACCGATCTACAATATTACAAACGGAACACCACCCTTTCCTGTCGTCAATTTAGGAGGGGATTCTTCTACGTACGTTATTGAAAATCTCTATGCGATAAACACAAATGTTCACGTTAATAAGTTTGGAAATATAGTAACCGATAGCGACGGCGATGGCCTTGGAGATGAAGAAGAAGTTTCGCAAACAATGGATCCCGTAAATCCAAGGACAGATGGGATTTGTCTGGACGGCATTGCAGTGAACTACGGATGTCAGAAACTTGGGTGTCGACCCGATGTTGACATGGATTTGGATGGCTTGAACGAGTGCGAAGAAATCACGGTTGGTACTCGGGATATTTTGTTTGATTCCGACGCCGATCACATTCCTGATTTCTTCGAGGCTTTAAGATTTCTAAAGCCAAGCTATGATGACCGTGATTCAAAATCTTCAGGAGACAGCTTTACAGACCATGATCATTTTCGATATGGAATTCACCCTCTCCGTCAGTTGGCCTCAGTTCAAGATCGCTTCAAAGTGGACCTTTTTTCACAGTTTATGGGCTATGAACTGGTGGCAGATCAAAGCGGTGCTCAACAGGCGATGGCAAAGTATGTTGTCGAACTCAGAAATATGCCCTTGGCCCCAACACAAGCCGTGGCTTCAGGTTCGATCCTTGTCATGAAATCTCGTTCTGGCTCTGATCCCATAGAGGACGATGTCCGCTTAGACCCAATCGCGAAGGAAGCACACATTAACAGAGTCTATTTCTTATTGGAAATGGCAACTCTTGAGAATCGTCAAAAAATATCATGGCACCTTCTCAAAATGGACGTTCCGGCTCCAGAAGGTGCGGGATCATACGCTCTTCCAGGTAGTTTTTCTTTTGATAAATTTGTGCAGATCCAGGGAGAGCCGCCGTGAGATATTTGAACCATATCTTTTTGCTTGCCGCGATGGTTGTTGCTTGTTTTCAAAATTGCAGCAATGTTCGTCTCAATCCCGTTTCGAACCAGGTGCTGTCGTCCTACGCCAAGTCTGGCGACATCTGTAGTTTGCCTTCGTTGAGCTCAACAGATAAAGTGAAGATCACTTTTGTTGTAGATATGTCTTCGTCAAACGCAACCATTGAAAGGAGAAATGCTTCGAATCAGATCATTGAAATCAATGGCTCTGATCTCAATCGTCAGAGGATGCAGACGATCCGGGGTTTTTTGGAGAAGGACTGTTTGAAAGCGAACGATTCAACGAAAATAGCTGTCGTTGGATTTGCACATCAAAAAATAATTTCTCCGGGTACAGCTTGCGATCGAAATCAATTTAAACCAGTGGATGATTATCTTACTCAAGGCACAAACGATCCACTTGATTTTCTTGAGTCCGAGCATGATCTGACAAAGCAAGATTGCGTTCCAGGCGGGGGGAGATGTTCGGAATATATCACTCGCTACGATGAGGGAATGGAGTGTGCCAAACAGATTGTGCATGATGATGTCCAGGCTGTAAATCAAGATGGAAAGAAGGCCTTTTATATGACCTTTTTTCTGACTGATGGAGAACCCTCTATTCCAGGAGTTGTTGGGTACGATATTTCGAATTCCGCCTATCAAGCCATGAAAGTCACTGTGAAACAAAAGGTCCGAGACATGAGAAACGAGGCGGAAGAAAAGGCCTTGGGATTGACTCTTCGCCCGATATTTTATGGTGGTGATTATCTAACCAGAAAAGATCCCACGGGAAAGAAAGAAGCCATCGCTCGCGATATTTTGACAGACATTGCCAATGAAGGTTTGACGGAATATATTTTTTTACAAGATGTGAGCCAGCTCGATCTTTGTAAGTATCTGGTTTCTGGAACTCGAGTTCCGTACAAGTTAAAGCAATTTGTTGCGACGAACCTGACGATCACGAAAATGGGCGAAAAGCTACTTGCTGATTCCGATATGGATGGAATTCCAGACGAACTTGAGGGGCAAAGAGGTTTTGACCCGACAAAAGCGAGATCGATGGGACCTTCCAGTCAGTTACTCGACGGATTTTGTGGTGGCCTCAATGCCTCTCAGTGTGCGAACTCGATTCATCAAGACTGTGGAAGCCCGAATGCCTTGGGTTTGACACTCTGTGAAGTCTCGAAATGGGGGCTTACAAATGGATTAGATTCTGACGGCGATGATTTTATCGACATTATGGAAGTCATTAAGGGAATGGGACCCAATATTCCTTCTGGATATGTAGACGGCGACAGTTCGTCGGAGTTTGAAGAAATGATGAGAGGAAGAGATCCTCGCTTTCCGGATGATGACACGCCAGCTGAAATGCTTCTCCAGTACCGTCGATGGCCTCTTTCTAAGTCATTGCCCGGCTGCCCTGCTGATCAAGAGTCCTATCAGTTCGAACTTGATCATGTGCCCTTGCTTCCAACATTAGCCACAAATTCAGACGATCCTGTCAGTCAAAAACTGCCATGGATGAATCACGGCGAAAATGTAAACGTTCTTATGGTCTATTATATCCTCACTCCCGCAAATCAGGCCCTTCGTCAGGACTTGAAAGATCAGGTCTATATCAAATACTATAAGATTCATATATCCAAACATCTCATCGAAGAGCTAGGATTTTTAAAGGCGGGCGAGCTCAATGATGCTTTTAGTGAGTTTGCCGAGGAGTGGAAGTGAGTCGCTTGATTTTGTTTATTCTTTTCTTTGGGTCGATGAAAGCGGGAGCTCAGGCGGTTGGTTGCATCAGCCTTGAAGGCCTTAAGCTTCCTTGTTTTGGTGGGGGAGTTGCCTGTGGATCTTGCGAAAGCAAATACACTGAGGAGGAGAGGAGAAACGCTTGCGTTGGAACTCTGCCCTTGTCAAACCCTTCTGGCTGTGGAGGGGGAACTTGCGGTACAAAGTGCTGTACAACTTGTTCCCAATACAATCCGGCAGATTATTATACCTGTCAGACTCTGCCAACAGCTTGCGATGCAAATGGCAACTTTACCTCTTGCGGGAGTGGAACCAAGGTAGCGAGTTGTGATGAGAGTTCTTGTGCTTCTCAGGCCGCGAATCGCTGTGGGTCATTTAGTTGCTCCTGTGGGATCACTTGCCAAGGATCAAAGCAGACAATTAAGTGCTACAGGTGGACCTCCAGATCTGTCCCCAGTGGTGGGTCGTGTGGCTGTCGCAATGTTGGTGCGACACCCGGCAGGTGTTCGGGCGCTCCGACGGGTGCTTCCGAGTGCGGAGGAGTCCCAAACCCTTGTAACGGAGACGGAGGTCAGTGCACAGGTGCGAGCAATCGATGCTATGTTTGTTCCTATTCGCCTGGAAATCCGGGGACCTGCTCGCCCACTTGCAATGTGGGATCTGCTCGCTGTTATGAGAGTCCAACCGAAGTCGACGTCTGCGCTACGTCGTGTTCCGGTGGACTCACAGACAATCCGAATACGCCTCCAGGGGCGTCCTGCAGTTCGGTTCCGGGTCCGGCTTGCACGGCCAACAGTTGTCCTTCATGTGGACCCTCTTGCTAATCTATTTGAGCCATATTCTCAGACCGGGATGAGTCTCTTTGAGAAATTCCAGATAGATTTTGTCTTGTCTTGTCTTGTCTTGTCTTGTCTTGTTTTGTGACGTCCCCTTTTGATTGCAGCGTGATTTAATTTTTACAAGGTGAATCGAAAACGGTAAAATCAATTGTTAGATAGGGCGGCACGTTTGTGAAGAGGATTAAGAGAAAATGAAATGCTTGATGCCTGCAAATTCATATTTTCCAACTTGGCTTTTATGTCGGCGAAGCAATCTTATTTATGCTCTCCTGATCGTTCTCATTTTTATTGGCGTTTCCGGTTTTGGTAGCAGCCAGCTCAGTTTTGCAAACGAAGCCCCATCCGATCTTATTTACCAAGGTCGAATCATGAAGCCCGACAGCAGTCCCCTTGAGGCGGTCTCTGTTATTTTTGATGTGAGTGTCTTCAGTCAAGATGCGATATGTTTGCTCTACGAAGAAACTCACACGATCAATATGACAAATTCTGGTGGGTCCTTTGCGTTGCCATTGGGAAGTGGAGTTCCGATTGGTCCGGCCTATTCTTTGAAAGAAGTGTTTTCCAATACAGGAAGCTTTACCGGTTTTGGGTCGTGCCTCTACTCGCCTTTGACGGGCCACAGTCGTCTTCTTCGTGTGACTTTTGATGAAGGTTCTGGTCCTGTTGCTCTTCAAGATCAAACCGTAAACAGTGTGCCTTATGCTCTTTATGCCTCAAAACTTGAGGGCAAGGGCAAGAATGAATTTTTGCAGATCAATACAACGACGTCAGCGTTCAGTCAGGCAAACGCAAATACACTTTTTCAAAATGCGACCTATACCGAACTCATGGCTTTGGCTGCGGGCACCTCGACTGTCTTTGCAAAGAGCGCAGATCTGCCGGTATCGAGCGGTGTGCTTAACTTGAGTGGAGCAGGACAGGGCGTGAGAGTGCTGGACGTGCCAGCTGGCGGTGACTATGCCGTGAACAAAAACTATTCTGACGGAAAGATTGGTGGCAAAGCGATCGATGCCGTGAACTTTGCAGGACTCGCCAATGGTGAGTCCGTGAAATGGGATACAACTGCCAATAGTGGTCTTGGGGGTTGGGTTCGATACTCGCCTCCTTCTACAAGTGGTACCTTAGGAAAAATTGCTAAATTCACTTCATCGAGTGCCGTAGGTGATTCTGTGCTCACGGAAGTATCGGGTAAAATTGGATTTAACGCTTCCACTCCCTCCTATGACTTAAGCTTTGGGGGAGAATCTATCCGGAGCTTTGGGATGGAACGCCATTCGACAGCTGATACGCCCGGAAACGCTTTGACAGTGAATGCTGGTGGAGCAACTTCAGGAGCCAATAACAAAAATGGTGGCAACCTGATTCTTTCCTCAGGAATTGCCACGGGGACAGGAAAATCTGATATTGTTTTCCAGCCAGTTGCAGCGGGAGGTTCTGGGTCTGCCAGTCGCAATCCGACTGAGAACATGCGTTTGAACGCCTTCGGTCTCAGCGGAGGCGGAGCCAACGCAGTTACCGGCGGAGGTTCAGTTGCCTGGGGAGGAGGAGCCACAGCGAGTGGAGACAATGCCGTCGCCTTTGGAAACGCTGCTTCGGCAAATAGCAATTGGTCGGCCGCGATGGGGTGGGCTGCTCAGGCCGATAATCAACATGCATTTGCTATAGGAGGCGGCACCTACGCTGGGGGATATCGCAGTATGGCACTGGGATACCAAGCAAATGTAACGGGAGGAACTTCGGTTGCTATCAGTGCTGGATCTCCGGTCGGCACGGCGCCTACCGTTTCAGGAAATGACTCTATCGGAATTTTTATGGGCGATCAAAGCGGGGTCGACTTATCGGGAAACAATGTTATGTCTATCATGGGTGGCAATCTAGGAGTGGGCACGACTTCTCCAAGTTCGAAACTAGACGTCAATGGGGCTCAGACATTGCGGGAGATTGCTGCCGCATCAGCGCCAACACCGGTTGTTAACAAAGCCTTTCTTTACGCAGATAATACCTCGCATACTCTCAAATTTTCTGTGAACGGCGGAGCCTATAAGGATGTATTGCCTGCTTCGACTCTTATTCGCGTTTGTGAAATTGTTATTGGTGACCCCGGATCGGCTTCTCCAGTTTTAGCTGATGATAACGATTCTCCGGCGAATTGCAGTAATTTGACAGGGTCTACTATGACGATTCTTTCTGTTGAGTGCTATGCGAACGCGGGATCTCCAACAGTGAATCCCATCTTCAATGGTGGAAGTGGGACTTCGATACTGAGCAGTTCCTTGACCTGCGGGACCGGAAGCTTTGCGACAGGAACCTTAAATGGCACTCCGATTCAAGCCGACAATCAATCAATTGATGGCGAGATTGGCGTTGCTGGTGGAACCGCAAAATATATTGTAATCCGTATCAAACGCACGCTGTAGCCATCATATTTTACGAAAGGGAATCCAGCAAGATGAGGTTAATATTTGCGGAATTGCAATGGAAAGCGAACCGAGTATTTTCATTTTTCGGTATGTTGCTACTGACACTCTTTTTCCTTTTCATTTCTTCTATTCCGGCCTTGGCGGCGATAGCTATCGTACAAGTGAAACAACGAGATCAGACCGCTAATAGCAACAATATTACGACCGGTGCCTTTTCAACGACAACGGGAAATTTCATTGTTTGTAGGATTGCCTACAATACGACATCAGGGAATTTGATTTCAGTGACAGACACGGCCTTAAACTCTTATTCCTTGGCGACCGGTCCGGCAACTCTTCCGGCCACTTCATGGAGGCAAGAAATCTGGTACGCCTACAACATCACAGGGAGTGGAACTCTCAATATCACAGCAACCTTGTCAGGAACCTTTAATATTTGGAAACAGATTTCGTGCAACGAGTACAAAGGAGTCCTGGCGACTTCCGATCCAAAAGAATCTGTCGTGGGAACGACAGGCACGGCCTCTCTGACTTCTTCGGCGGGTCCATTGACCACCACACAGGGGGGAAGTCTTATTTACGGATCTCTCATACTGAGCGGAGGTACTGGAGAGCCAGGAAACAGCTTCATTCAGCGTTCAGCTCAAAACGGGGATGCCACAGAAGATCGGATAGCGAATGCTGCTGGATCTCATGTTGTTCGATTTTCTCACTCGGGAATATCAAACTGGGTTATTCAGGGGGCGGCCTTTAAGGCAGCCACTCCACCATTGGCAACAAATGGACTTGCTCAGGTGGCAATAACCTACAAAACTGGAGCGACAACGACTTTGTCAAACGATTTTGAGAGCTCCAATATCGCCGGTAGCTTGATTGTCGTGGGTGGTTATTTCGGGGGCAATGGTCAAACGCTAACTGTGTCAGACACGAGAGGAAATACCTATCAATTGGCAGCCACTGTCAGTCAAACTTCCGATAACCACCAGATTTGGATCTATTACGCCGAAAACATTGGTGGCGGACCTAATACTGTTACAGGCAGTGTTCCCGTGAGCACTTCGGATGCTGCTTTTTTTATTGCCGAATACAGTGGAATTGTCACGTCAGGATCCTTGGATAAAACCAGTAGCGCGATAGGAAGTAGCAGTTCGATTTCGAGCAGCAACACAGCTTCCACCAATTCCGCCAATGAGCTTTTAGTTGGCATGATTGGCATGAGCGCTGGAAGTTTGGGAGGCAACATATCATCCGGTTTTGAAGACAAGGGATATGTCCAGCAAGCCCCGGGCAACAATAACAACATTGCAGCCTTTGCCGACAAGCTTGTGACGGCTACTGGGGCTTACGCCGTTACTGCGGCCCCTACTGGTAGCGAGGCGTGGTCGGCGATCATAGCGACCTTTAAGCGGACCTCAACGAATCGGATCAGACATCGAGTCAGCAATTTCTGATATGTTCGTTCAATTTTCCGAGAACTCCCAATACCAATTTACATGGGATTATGAAAATTTTAGCTTTGGGCATCTTCAGTATTGATTGCCTTTCAAAGGTCAGATACCTACACCTTACTAGAACTTTTATGCATGTGAGCGCAGCGGTTAATGAATGCTAAGATATTTGAACGTGAACATCCTCTGACCTGAAAGATTCAATGACAAGAAGGTCTCAAGAAAGTCAATTCTGTCAATCAGGCCAGTCGATCCAAAGAGTCTTTTCATCATCAAATTGGGTCTCTTTTGTTCTTCTATTTTTCTTATTTCCCTTAGGTCGTAACATATCTATGGCAGCCTCGGACCAACCCTTAAAAATTGCGATTTGTCAGATTGATCCCATAGCGGGAGATATGGAGTATAACCTAAAGACTATTCTTGAATGCTATCAGCGAGCCGTCAGAGATCGCGCTGATATTGCTATTACCCCAGAGCTCGCGGTTGAAGGCTATACTTTTGGTGATTATTTTGAGCGACCTGAAATCTGGAGTCGAAGTGAGAAACATGTTTCTCTGTTGAGCGAGGCGACTAGAGGGAAAAGGACCGCTCTGTTGGTTGGTCATATCGTGAGAAATCCAGAACCTTGGGGTAAGCCATTACAAAATGTCGCGAGTGCCTTCCTGGATGGCAAACTGATTTATCGACATGCGAAAACCCTGTTGCCAGATTATGATGTGTTTAATGATGCCCGATGGTTTCATCCAGGACGCAAAGCAAACGTTTGGAGATTTCGTGGCCACAAAATTGGTGTAGGAATTTGCGAGGACTGGTGGTTTGATGATAAATTTGCGGGTCCACAAGGGCCGAGATCTTATTATAATTTTGATATTCGTGAGATTTTTCAGAGAAAGAAAATTGATTTAGCTATTTCTCTTTCAGCGTCTCCTTACGGGCAGGATAAGCAGGCTTTTCGCGAGGAGATTCATGGTGATGTGGCGCGGAGACTTGAGGTTCCGTTTGTTTGGAGTGGCATGTCTGGCGCCACAGATGCTGTTTTGTTTGATGGGAGATCCTTTGTCTTGAATGCTAGGGGTGCGACCGTTGAGCGCCTTGCTGTTTTTCGCAATGACTATGCGACAGTGGAATTTCCGAGAGGAACAGGTGCCAATTCTCCGATAGTGGTCAAAAAAGATTCTGAGCTTGATGACACAAATCCCTCAGAAATTGAGATTGTTTATCAAGGCTTACTGACGGGAATTCGTGAATTTGTTCGCAGGACGGGTGCCACGGGATTTGTACTCGGAATCAGCGGAGGAATTGATTCGGCGGTTGTCGCGGCTTTGATTGCAGCAGCGATAGGTCCAGAAAAATTGATCGCTGTATCTTTGCCATCAAAATATTCATCTGAAGGAAGCAAGACGGATGCCTTTGGACTGGTAAACAATTTGGGGGTTCCAGAGAGTCAAATCCATCTTTTGTCGATCGAGGGAGCCTACGATGCTGCTCGAGAGACATTTGGTAATCAATTCTGGCAGAACGAGGGGATCGTTGATGAGAACACGCAGGCGCGTCTCAGGATGTTGTATTTAAATGGAATTGCCAATCGGTTTCCCGGCTATATGGTAGCAGTAACAGGAAACAAAACTGAATATGCAATGGGATATTTCACTTTCGGTGGCGATGATAAGGGTGGTCTTGGCATTTTGGGAGGGCTTTGGAAGTCTGAGGTCTATCGATTAGCGACTTATATCAATCAGAGAGCGGGCAAAGAGCTCATTCCAAACGCCACTATTGTTAAGCCAGCTTCAGCGGAATTGAAGCCTGATCAAGTGAGTTATGATCCTTCGAGTGGATTGCCTCCATATGAGATACTCGATCGGCTTTTGCGTGACTATTACGAAAGCAGGGTCTCACTGGAAGACCTTGTCAAATCCTATACCCATCTTCTGCCTGAGCGACCAGCGAATTGGGTTGTAACAATTATTAGGCACTCCGAAGCAATGGATTTCAAGCGTCGGCAGGCAGCACCATTGCTTCGGGTTGACAGAAGAAAGACTTTTGATTGGGTCGGACGACGTGTTCCAGTGGCAAAACGAAATATCCATGAACCTATCGATTTAAACGCTTGCAGGAAATTTGTGGTGGGTACTTCTAAACCTCCCGCATCTGATTGGTTTAGCAATACTTTGAAAAGAACTCTGTCTGCTGAAATTTAAAAATAACAATGTTGAGGGCAAGAATGAAAGTAGAAAAGAATTTAAAAATAAATCGATTAAGAAAACTGCTTGCCATCGCTGTTTGTTTTGTTTGTTGTGAGTCGGGGCTGGCCTCGCAATGCCGCGATCCACAAAGAGTGGTTGCAAGCGTTTTGTGGGATTGGCGCAGTCCAAACCGTTTGATTGACGGAGCTGCTCTTCGCGAAGAAGCCGAGCTATTTATTAGGGTGTACGCGAGAAGGAATTTGGCCCAATGCTCGCAGAAACAAATTCTTGAACTCTTGAAAAATCCGACATTTGCCGCTGATTGGGCGTTGACCCTTTCCGATGCAGAAAATATTTTGAGAATAAGAAGGTTGGGTGTGCTGACTCAGCAGCAGCGCCGGCCTTTTGTAAAGAATGGTCCTCCTCTGCATGGGTTTCAGGACGAAATTTCTGGGATGACTCAAGAGGATCTAGATCGGATATTGGCAGGTATTGATCTTCCCAAAGAAACAACAAATCGGTCAAAACATCGGAGTCGGAGGGTTTTTAACTACATAGTTCATAAATTAAAAAATCTCGCCCTGAAAAGTCGAGAGAGCACAGGTATTGACAACGATCTCTACGCTTTCACCGTTGCCGCAATATTTTATAAACTTGGATTTCATGAATCAAAAGAGGCCGTTTTTGAAAGCACTTCACGAGGGGCCGATCAATACCCTTTTCTTGTTGTGGGCGGACAGAGTCAGGTTTTAGATTTGTTAGAGAATTTGCGTTTTACCAGATGGGATATCGAGGTCATCAGAAAGCAAATCGGCTCGAGAATTGAAGTGGATGAGGGGTTTTGGCATTGGCTGATAAAGTGGAGATTTCGAGGTGAGGTTCGTGTCATCCCCGATGGTTCTGTGGTGTTTTCCCACACTCCACTTTTGCAGGTCACGGCCGATCCCGCTTCGGCGATTATTGTGGAGTCTTTGCTCAATCCATGGCTCAGCTTCATGACGAATCTGACAACGACGGCAGCGAGGAATTTGCTCGCAGCAGGAGGAAATATTAAATCTGTGGCGGACGCGGGAACGCGCCGTTTGGTTACGGGAAATTTGACTGCTCTCACCGCTATGATGGGGGGAGCCAGCGGCACTTCGAATATGTTGATGGCAGAGCTGACAGGTATGCCAGCTTACGGGACGATGAGCCATGCCTTTGTCGCAGCCTTTCCAACAGAGATGGAGGCCTTTGAAGCCTTTGCTGAAAATAGTCGAAACCCAAGCCTCCTCTTGCCAGATACCTACCATCTTCCAACGGGACTGCACGGCGGTTCGTGCAGCGGGAGAAAAAGTGGCGACCGTCAGACAGGATTCAAATATTATCGGCGAGGATGGGGGGGAGCAGAGCACAGCTGAAACCGTGCAGGAGATTCGCAGAATATGGGAGACGCTTGGCAAAGGAAAATGGGGTGGAGTTGTGACGAATGATCTGACCGAAGACTCACTTCGTTTACTTGCTAATATGGATGGAGGTATTGATGTGGCCTCGGTTGGCGGAGCCTTTGCCGCCTCTACGAGAGGTGTTTCACATGGAAACATGGTCTATAAACTTGTACAAATGCGAGATAGGAAGACTGGAGAAGTCAGGTATCCGATCAAGATCTCAAATGGTGTAAAATCGACGGAGCCTGGACAGAAGGATGTCTACCGCGTTAGTGACGTGAGGACGGGTCTCGCCATCTTTGATATCAAGGAGCAAACAGGCTTTCCTGTCAGCCTTGCAGAAGGACAAAGAGCGACTCCTCTTTTGGAGCTTGCATTTAAAAATGGTGGTCGTCGATTAAAGCCTGAGCCTGTCTCTCTTGTCGCTGCGAGAACGGCCCGACACTTTGCCCAGCTAGACCCTCTTCTGTTAGATCTTGATCAAACGCGAACATCTCTGGGTGATCGCAACTATCCCGTCGTTTTGAGCGATAGATTGGTCTCTGTAAAAAAGAAGGCGATTGAGACGGTGACTCCTCCAAGAGTAACTCGAATTCTGGTATTTCCTGGATCCTTTTCTCCAGTTACAGAAGATGGGCATGTGGCTGCCACAAATATTGTAAACGAGCTCTTTAAGAACCAAGTATCGCCTCATGGTTTTGATAAGATCGTATTTGTTCCCACTGGTGACAGCCCTGCTCATGGTCGACAATATGACTTAAGTAGCTTTGCTCGTCTGGAGCAGCTCCGTCGGCGCTTGAGCAATTGGAGTCGGGAAAATCGTTCTAAAGCTGAATATGAAATTTTTGAAGGTGAAGTTGATTCCGGTGGTGGATATGCGATTGATTCGCTAAAGGCTATTCAATTAAAAAATCCTGGAGCTGAAATAACTATCGCCATGGGTGAGGATGTCTTTTGGAGTATCGGCAGAAAGTCCAGTCCTTGGAAGGATGCAGATAGAATATTGAGTGATTACGGGATTGTGGTGCTCCAGCGTCAGAGGGGCAAAGTGGGAGAATGATGATTCGGCCAGCGATCAGGAGGACACTCTCGCTCTTCTAAAAAATTGGGCTTTATGAAAAGGCCAAATGCATTTGTTCTGCCTTCTGATCGTGGACTGCAAGCTGTTAGAACTGGTGAAACTGAGGCCAAGCGCATCGAGTTTTTGAATCCCCACTTCAAAAATGCCATATCAGCGACCGAGGTTCGTGGGTTTTATGAGCGACAAGGATTTTGTGGCATGGTGCATGTGACGGATCCTCAGTGGACTTTCGCAAAGAGGCTGGAATTTCCAAACAGCGATCAAAGTGAGGATGGGACGCTTTCGGTGCCGGGTACGGGAGAAAACATTCGGACGATTGCGGCTTTATTTGGTGATGTTGTATATAGCAAAATGATGAAGCTTTCGATGTCCGGGGATTCTCATTTGGAAGTAGAGGTTAGCGATCCAAGTCAAAACGGCGAATTTCATGAACCAATGAACTTTCCTCGGCACGCCATGAGGGGCGAGACGGGTCCTTCGGGAGATCGATTTATTGTGGAGATTGAAAAACTTCTGGAGGGACGTCGGGTGATCAGGGTGCCAGCGCACGAAGAGGTGACCGACAGTGAAGGCCGGATCAAACTAGGTCTTGTTCCATTTGATTTGGATTCCGTAGAAGGGGATTTGGCTGATGTTGGGAGTGTTTTTCATTTTGAGAAAAATGGTCCTGGGGCTTACAGCGTCTTTGTGAATCCTCGCTATCAAACTTATCTCGAGAAAATTGATCCTTACAAAGTGCTACCCCATTTTCATTTTGGTTGGTGCACAGATTTTTGTGATTACTATGTGATGAAAGGTGAACTAGAACAGGGATATCTGGTGATCTTTATTGCAGACGCAGCGGCTGGAGTTGGAGCAAAAACGACGGGTCGAGCAATGCGTGAGCTTCTTGATTTGGGACTGGTGATCATGAGCAGCGAGGAGTTCCTCGCTTTAAACAGAAAGTGGTACGGTTCAAGATCAAAGTGGTACGGACCAAAATCAAATTGGAGTGCTGTTTTAAATGATCTCGCTCTTTGGCGCGCAAAGAGCTCAAGTCAGGGTCGTGTTGTTGAAGAACTCAAAGCCCCCCGTTACAAGGATCCAGAACATCCTGGTGACTTAGGGGAGACTTGCGTTCGCTTTTTGACTCGTCCTTAAAAATGAGGAATTGCGTTGCAGCAACGAAGTGTCGTTGATTCGCAAATCGATCATTGTTTTTCATGATTTTGATTTGTTCAAATCCTTTCTACAGATGTCCCTTTGTCTCGCTATTTCCGTTCAGACAAAGGGGAAACAGGTAAATTTGCCAATCACACAGCTCTGCATTGCGTGGAGATTTTTCTTTCGTCACAGATCTTTGAATTGTGTTTGACGGTAGATTTGATTGGATTTACTCCTGCTAAGGTAGAGAGAAGAGATAGCTAAAGGGTAAAGGGTAGAACAAACATAAAAAATCAGTCAGTCGTTAGTAAACTTGGGGTTTTTAGCGATCTGCTGGTAAAATAAGGGGGATCATTGTGAAAAAATTAGTCGTTTCCTTAAGTATTCTTTTATTGGGAGCTTATGCACAGGCAGAAGTTCATGGACCTCTTTGGACTTGTCAGATCGATGCGGCTCATCTCGAGGGTCATGGATTTTCATTTATCATCACGGGTACCACGCTCGAGGGACAGGGAACAGTTACTTGTTCGTCGCTCAGTGGGACTGTAACCACTCCAGTTAATGTAGAGCTTACGGCCGGTGGTATTGGAGCCGTTATTGGGGTGGTTAAAGCGCAGAATGTTGACCTCATTGGTGCTGCTGTTGGGCTGAGAAATCCAGATGGAATCTTCGGAACATATCCAGGTGTTCGTGGCACGGCAGCTTTGATCGGTGGAGAGGCTTCTCTGTCTGTTAACTTCGGTGCGAATGAGCACGGTGTTGGTCTTGGTGTCAACTTGATCGGATCGGCTATCACTAAAGGTTTTCGCGTTGGTGCAGCCCTCGAGGGTTGGGAACTGACTTTGAGCCCAGTTCGTCACGAACCATGGCAGCCAGCTCCAACTCCTCCTCCCGCACCTAATCCAGGTCACTAAGAGTCTTTTTGTAAAAGAAGACGAGTGAAACTGCGTTAATGAGTGAGCAGAATTAAGGAAAGAGGTCGGAATTCTCCCGGCCTCTTTTTTTAGAAAAAGACCAATGAGAGAGAAACGCAAAATTCATCGAGCGAAATTGGAAATGAATTACCTTCTATTTGTCTTCTTAGTTCTCTTTTGTACTCAGAGCAAAGCTCAATCCAAATCATTAGGTGATGCCTTTGATTGGATTATTTGGTCAACTCGCAACGAAATTTCTAAAATTGGTCCAGCAAAAAGATTCGCTCCTTGCCAAGACTTCTACAATGAAATGTTCAATGATGGTTATGCGGACATCACGGTGGCCTTTGGCTACATGGATATTTCTTCTGGCGAGGCCTACTTTTATGAGAACGAAAACTTGGGGGCCGATGTCGTTTTGGATTCTATAGCCAAGGCTAGTTTTGTTCAGGTCTTAACTCAGCCTTGTGTTTCGGGTATCGCAGCCTGTGGGTTTAAACAAGTTTCTGAAAATGTTTTCACCCGATCAATTGTGCGGCCTGGGGGTCAGCCCGTTGTTGTAAACTTGACGATGACGAACTCGTCAGTGAGTTCATCAAATCGCGAGAACACGACCAAGCTTAATGAGTGGCAAAAGCAGAAAACATTAAGCAGTGAGACTAATTTTTTTGGAGGTATTTCTTCGGGGGTTGACGCCGCCATCTACATGGGGCATGCCCGAAAGGGTGGAGGCCCCGACTTTTCGCCACCTCTTCTGTTAAAGAGCGGAAAGCCTAATTTTGGTCAATACAAAAAGCAGGAAAAGGGCATTCGTAGGCTGGTAGATTCGCTCGTACGAAGCCCGAGGCCTCCTGGCCTTATTGGTCTTCTGTCGTGTAAAAGCACTGAGCTTTTTGTTCCTCGAGTTCAGGATGCAAGTCCTTCGAGTTTGATCGTTTCTGCGGACGACCTCTTTGATTTTAATGATATCATACCGACGGGCTTTGCACTTTTAGATGCACTTCTCTCTGAAAGATGCGGAAATTCCTTTTCTCAGTCCGTTCGAATTCGCTCAAAGTCATCTGCCTATTTGATGATAAATTATCTCCCTTAAGATATTTTAAACTGGCCCGCTTGATTGTTGTTCCAAACTCCAAGGGTGCCTTGCTGAACCAAATCTCAGGAGTCCAGGATCTTCAAACATGCGTCCGGCAGCAGTGCTCACGTTGTGAGCACTGCACCAAGCCGAACTCGATCCTGAAATCCTGAGATCTGCTTCAGCCAACTCCCTTGGAGTTTGGAACAACAATCAAGCGGGTCAGCTTATAAACCTTTGGCCGTAGAAAAACCCGTTAAACCTTATAGTTCTAATCGATTGTAATATGTGAACCTCTCACCACTTTTCCCTTGTCGGGAATAAGTGGTGAGAGGTTCACTATCCAAATGTCACCCACCCGTCACCCAACTCATATAGATTTACCTGGTGAAGGCACACATAAAAAAAAGGGCCCCTATTGAGACGTGTTTCAGAATGTGGAATTTGCATCAGAGCTTCACTCTATCGGATTCGCTTTCTATTTCAAAATTTATTGTACCATTTCGGCGGCTGCTTATCCGATCACTGAGTACCCTCTCAGAGGAGAGACGACAGGACACGGGGCCAATTCTGTTCGGTTAAGCATAGAATCCGTGTCTAATCTTACTTATGCCGATTCTGTTATTAGGTTTGTTTTTTCGCCGTCAAACCCATGAATATAATGATTATTTACTGACTCGGGGATTTTTCCTTCCGAACTGCCTAGAAAATATAACTGAAGATATTTCTACTAATTTTAGCAACGAGCGCATTTAATTTTTCACTAGAACCAAGCAAGATATGCTGTCTTTGCAAAAGTAATCAGACCAGCCCAAATCTCTTTTAGAATTCTGTTTAGTTTTTTCCCATGAAATTACTCAACCTTCTCTTACTTTTTAACCGAACAGTGTTGGCCCGCAAGCCGTCGGTGATTCTGTTGTGTCCAAACGACACAAGGAGTTGGCTGAAGCAAATCTCAGGAGTTCAGGATCGAGTTCGGCTTGGTGCAGTGCTCACGTTGTGAGCGCTGCTGCCGGACGCATGTTTGAAAATCCTGGACTCCTGAGATTTGCTTCAGCCAGCACCCTTGGAGTTTGGAACAACAATCAAGCGGGCCAGTTTATGCTTGCACAGTATTTGCAGAGAAACCCTCGCAGAGAAATCTAGCGGCACAAATTGCAGTGTTTTTTCGGTTTTTATTTTTTGGATGATAAGAAATTATTTTTGCTACTATAAGGGTGAGGATGAAATTATATGCCTGAAAGTTTTATGAATTGCAAATGTGGCTTCTTGTTGGCCTTTGTTTTACCAGTGGTGGTTCTGTGTTCTGGTGGCTTGGCTGCCGCCCCCCAAAAGAGCTGTTATCGCCAACTGGTAGGCGGTGGGGGACGCGATGGGTTTACTTTCGAATCAGATCCGAAAAAGCCCTCAGTTCCGATCGTGGTCACTTTGGGGCCCGGAACGGCCTATCGGGAATAGACGCAAATTCAACCACTTGAACCCTCTGTGTTGAGAATGAATTTGAGTCATGTAGGAACGGATCCGAAAAGATGGGGAGATGCAAATAATATCTTAAGAACTGTGTGGCCTTTTGGCTCAGCTATTTTGGCGGATAATCCCGGGCCTAAGATTCGAATAACCAACAGCCAATCGATTGCCCTACACACCGGTATTTCCCTCGCCATAAACCGCGAAGGAACGATTCCGTCTGGAGAGAACACGCGGGACCTGAGAAACTTGTCTATGTCTATTCAAGAATTCGATTGGATGACAGAGAATTTAGCGGTTGGTTCTCCCATTGTCCTTGGTGATGACGTGGAGGGAGTAGTTACGGATCTGAAACCGAATGGCTCCTTCACTGTGAAAATAACAAGCCTTCCTAAGACCGGCTATGTTCTGACCGGAAACAAAGGCATCCAGGCCCCTGGAGTTGAGGTTAATGCTCCTGCCCTCACGTCTTTGGACTTTAAGAATACAGATTGGCTCATTTGGACCGGGCAGATTCACGGTATTACACTTAGCTTTATTCGTGATGGCTCAGATGTCGTTCAATTGCATTCATATATGAATGAAATTTTAGGGTCAGTATTTACGAAGATTCGTCAAGCGAAATTTTTTTCTGAAATTGAAAATGATTCATCACCGAATGGAAAATCTACTCTAGATTTTATAAATAGCGTCGCATATCGAGCGAGACTTGATGAGATGGACCCCAGTGAACGGTTTAGGATCATTAAAGAAGGGGTTCTTCGACATCATGGAACATTGCCCATGATTTGGGCAAAAGTAGAAACTGTCACGGCCATGGACAATCTTGAAGGGATCATCAACGAGCTGTCTCGCGTGGGTGGTGGAGTTATTGTTGCTCGTGGGGATCTTCAGATACAAACGCGCCGCGATCTCGCTGCGGCCGAGATGCTCCTTGTGGCGGCGGCTAAAAGGGCGGGTCTCCCTGTTGTGGTGGCGACTGGGGGATTTGCTACGCCATCTGTTCAAAGTGCGTTGACTCCTTCAGATACGGTTGACGTTGGAGTAAGTGCCTTGTTGCAAGCAGGCTTGATGGTGTCTGAGCCAACAGCCATGGCTGCGGATGAGCAGCGCCTCCGTGAGGTGATTAAGCATATGAAATATGTGGCAAGTCAGGCCTTTGATGTTGGCAGGAGATTTCAATTTGGCCTTTCTCTAGATTCTTTCACTGATTTCAGGAATGATCCAAGTGCTCTGCCTGAGAAAGAGACAATGGACCGGGCCAGAAGAATTGTTGAGAAGAAAAATTTGGGGAATAATAAATCCTTGGGTCGGATGCCAGTGGTTTTTGAGGGTGTTCCATCTCTGAGATTGATACAAGCTATTCGGATTCTCGACTGGGGTTTGCCATTGCTGGTCGTTGGAGAGAACAACAAGGGGACGGCGGGCGAGAGCGACCAAGAGCATTCGGGACGAGAGTTTCTCCAAAGAGTGCTCAAATTTTACCCCTTCGTATCCATAGTATCAGCCAAGCCTCCTCTGTCCTCCGAAGAAAATTTCGCTGCGATCCTTCAGGAACAGGGTTGGGGTGGGGCTGGAGATGATTTTATATTGGTTCGGGAGAAGGACGAAAAGGGCCAACAACAGCAGGTTGCGCCAGTTCTCGTTCGAATCAATTAGATTTTTACCTGTATTCCGACTTCAATCACTTGGTCGTTTGGAATGTTGAAGTAGGCAGTGGCCCGTTCTGCGTTTTTAGACATAAAGGCAAAGAGGTGTTCTCGCCAAATCGCCATTCCAGGTTGGTCAGAGGCGAGGAGAGTTTCTCGTCCAACAAAAAATGTAATATCAATCAGGTTGAGCACAACTCCCTTTTCTTTGCAGATCCGAAGAATGTCGTGAATGTCTGGGGTTTCCATGAATCCGTATTTAGCAATAACCCGATAAAAATCCTTTCGAATTGTTTTAATATCAATCCGTTCTGATTTATCAACGTGAGCTTCTTCGCAAGAAGTTACCGTGAGAAGGGCATTCTTTTCATGTAAACATTTGTTGTGCTTTACGTTGTGAATCAGTGCGAGAGGGGTTCCCTCCGGATCTCCTGTCATGAAAATCGCTGTTCCTTGAACTTGGGCAAGATTTTGAGAGTCCACTTTTTTCAAGAAATCAATCAAAGGGAGACTCTTATCTCTCAATCGTTGCATGAGGATTTTTCGTCCTCTTGACCAAGTCGTCATCAAAGTAAAAATTACGGCACCTAAAACAAGAGGAAACCACCCCCCCTCAGCAATCTTAGGCACATTTGCACTAAAGAAGACGAGGTCGATTGAGAGAAAGAGAGCAAGAACTCCGGCAACCGAAGCCCAGTGCCATTTCCAACGTCGGCGAGCGACACGACAAGTGAGCACAGTTGTGATGACCATCGTGCTTGAAACAGCGATTCCGTAGGCAGAAGCGAGCGCACTGGAGGATTTAAAAGAAAAAACGCACCAGCAGGTAAGAACAAACAAAATCCAATTGATCTGAGGGATATAAATTTGGCCGATCTCGTGGCTCGAAGTATGAACAATTCGCACCCGGGGTGCGTACCCCAACTGAACGGCCTGGCGTGTGAGAGAAAAAACTCCAGAGATTAGGGCCTGAGAGGCAATGACTGTCGCCATGGTTGCAATTGTAACGAGTGGATAGAGGGCCCAGCTGGGCGCGAGCAGATAAAAAGGGTTTTCTGACGCCTCGGGTCTCATGAGCAAGAGGGCCCCTTGCCCAAAGTAATTTAGAACAAGTCCAGGCAGAGCAACAAAAAACCAGGCTCTCTGAATCGGTTTTCGACCGAGATGTCCCATGTCGGCATAAAGAGCCTCACCTCCCGTAACAACCAGAAATACGGCACCAAGGACTGAAATTCCATTGAGGCCATTATTGAGAAAATATTCAAAAGCAAACTGTGGGCTCAATGCCGTCAGGACAGTTGGATACTGAACAATGCCATGCACTCCTAAAGTACCAATGACCCCGAACCAGAGAAAATAACGGGGCCGAATACTTTGCCTATTTGTTCTGTGCCCTGATGTTGGGCCAAAAACAAACCAGCCAAAATAGCAATGGTAATGACAATGACGAGCGGTTCAAAGAGGGGGGTCGCGATTTTTAGTCCTTCAACTGCGCTTAATACTGAGATGGCTGGTGTGATGACTCCATCCCCGAAGAGGAGAGCAGATCCAAAAAGCCCAAGATAAAGTATGCCACGATTCCAAAAGGTCGGGGTGGCGGTCTTTGGTAGAGCAGCCAGTGCCGTGAGGGCAAGAACGCCGCCCTCTCCCTTGTTGTCAGCTCTCATCACGAAGAGCAGATATTTGACCGAGATCACCAATATCAGCGACCATAGCACAAGAGACAAGATCCCCAGAATATTATCAGGGGTTGGCGGCATGGCGTGCGGTCCATGAAAAGCTTCCCGCACGGCGTACAGGGGGCTGGTTCCGATATCTCCAAAAACGACGCCAAGAGCGGCCAAGGTGAGGGCATTCTGAGACAATTTTCCGTTCGCTTCCTTGTTGACGCTCACAAATCACCTTCCTGGCTTGGTTCCTTGTTTTTGGTTCCATGCTTTTGAATTGATTGGACTAAATGACAAATGGGAGGTTTACGATGTTGTTGTGGTCTTGTCGAGAATCAAAAAAGACTCAGTGCATTGTATCAAGTTGACTCTGATATGAGGCGGACCGACAATTTCTTTGTAGTCTTAGTTAAGTTTTAGATCTGGTCAGAGTGCGCTTCATTGACTTTGGCCAAAACAACAAAAAGGAGATACCACATGAAAGTATTATCAATCGTTCTTGCTCTTTCTCTGAGCTCTTTTGCATTTGCCGAAAAGGCTGCAAAAGCCCCAGCTAAGGCTGCTAAGACAAAGCACGCAGCGACAAAAACTTACACTAAGGACGAGGCAACAAAAGCTTGTACCGAAGAAAAAGCTGTTGATCTTAATCAGTGTGTGACTGAGAAAATGGGATCAGCTCCTGCAGCAACTGAGACTCACTAAGTTTCTCAATTGTTAGAGTTCTAGCGGGATGAGTAATTTTTCCCGCTAGATGCTTTTGGATTTTCTTCTGAATCAGTTTCGCATATTCTGCGATCCTCCAGGTCCCATCCTCACCTCTTTCACCACATCACAATTGTTCCGTCATTTGTTTTCGATCGAGTGTCTTTAGAAAAAGCCTCAGACGTGACGAATTTATGTAGCCAAAATTCGCACCACACAGTAAGAAACCGAATTGGGTTGAGGGTTTCAAAATTTGAAAGAGGAAGGGTGGCCTATTCGATGAAAACAACTGGAATGAGCAAGAAGGAAAAGAAAGCTGGATATTTACTGCCGATCAGAACTGGTGTCTTAGCACAAATTTTTGGTTTGATAGGCGTATTCTGTCTGTTTGTGACATCGGGGTGTACCAAAAAGCAAACGCCTGAAACTGACAATTCCGAGTATATTAAGGTCGGAGAAGTGGGCTCGATGACGGGGGCAGAGGCGACTTTCGGAATTTCGACTCATCGTGGGATTTTGTTGGCTTTTGAGGAGATCAATAAATTAGGGGGAATTAAGGGCAAAAAGCTCAAGGTCGTCAGTCTCGATGATCAAGGCAAGCCTGAAGAGGCCGCAACAGCGATTACAAAGCTCATTACTCAGGACAAAGTGGTGGCAGTTATTGGCGAAGTTGCCAGTTCGCGAAGCATTGCGATGGCCCCTATTGCCCAGCAAAATAAAATACCCATGATTTCACCTTCTTCTACGAATCCCAAGGTGACTGAGCTTGGGGATTACATCTTTCGAGTTTGTTTTATTGATCCTTTTCAGGGACTTGTCATGGCGCGATTCGCCTACGAGAATCTGAAAATCAAAAAGGTTGCTGTTTTGAGAGACTCAAAAAATGACTACAGCGTGGGTCTTTCTGACGTCTTTACCGAGTCTTTCAAAAAGGCAGGGGGAGTGATTGTTGAGGACAAGAGTTATAGCGCGGGTGATATCGATTTTAAATCCCAATTGACATCTATCGCGGCGAAAAATCCAGAAGCGATTTATGTTCCTGGTTATTATACGGATGTTGGTCTGATCGCTCGCCAAGCACGAGAATTGGGCCTCAAAGTGCCCCTTCTTGGAGGAGATGGATGGGATTCTCCTAAGTTGAAGGAAATCGGTGGAGATAACATTAACGGGTCCTATCTCTCGAATCACTATTCAACAGAAGATCAATCTCCTCATGTACAAAAATTTATTCAAAGTTACAAAGGTCTTCACAATGAAGCGCCAGACGGTTTGGCAGCACTAGGTTATGATGCAGCAAAAATTTTGGCAGAGGCCTTGCTCAGGGCGACCGATGACTCATCGCCAGCTCTTCGGCTCGCCATTGCGCAGACAAAGAATTTTCAAGGTGTGACAGGCTTAATAACGATTGACGAAAAACGCAACGCCGCAAAATCTGCAGTTGTTTTAAAGGTTGATCAAGGGGACTTCAAATATCAGACCACTATTAAACCTTAAATTTTTTGGTACCAGAACTGTCCCGGATTAATCATTTGATAGGTTAAAAGATCTTAGTTTATGACGGAATTTGTACAGCATCTCATTAATGGCCTCAGTTTGGGCAGCATCTATGCGCTTGTGGCCTTGGGTTATACAATGGTGTTTGGAGTTCTTCAGCTGATTAACTTTGCTCATGGCGAAGTGTTCATGGCTGGAGCTTTTGTCGGGTATTACAGCGGTAGACTCATGGGCTTCGATAAAAACCCCTCCTTTGTGGGACTCCTTGCGACTCTTGGGGTGTCAATGATGGCTTGTGCACTTTTGGGTCTGCTAATTGAAAGATTCGCTTATCGACCTCTCCGACGCCAGCCGAGAATTAATATCTTGATCACCGCAGTTGGAGTTTCTCTTCTTCTTCAATTCTCAGGTCAGTTATTTTTTGGATCCGACCCCAAGTTTTTTCCCCAGGTGTATAAGCCAGAGGGAACTTGGGAGATTGGAGAGTTAAAAATAAATCCTCTTCAGGTCAATGTGCTCATTGTTTCATTGTCTCTGATGCTGATCCTTCAGTACATCATTTTTAAAACTCGAATTGGCAGAGCAATGAGAGCTGTCAGTTTTGATCATGATCTGGCGCGTTTGATGGGAATACCTACTGACCGTGTCATTAGCTGGACGTTTATGTTGGGCTCAGCATTGGCCGGCGCGGCAGGCGTGCTGGTGGGGTTGATTTATCCGAAAATTGAGCCATTTATGGGGATTGTGCCAGGCCTCAAATCCTTTGTAGCCGCGATTTTGGGTGGAATCGGAAATGTCACTGGCGCTTTTGTAGGGGCTGTTTTTTTAGGGCTGGCGGAGGAGTTTGTTGTTGGGTACGGAGCTTCCACTTATCGGGACGCGCTCGCGTTTATTTTTCTAATTGTTGTGTTGCTGATTAAACCGACAGGTTTGTTTGGCAAAGCAGGATCGGAAAAAGTATGAAAAATTTGATGCTGATATTGTTCAACTTGAAATATTGGCTTCTTGTGCTTGGCATCGTTTGGATAGCAGATTTGGCATTGATGCCTTATATAGACCCCTATTTCTTCAAAATTATAATTTTGTCGGGAATTGGCATTATTTTAGCGGTGAGCCTGAATTTGATCAATGGACATACCGGGCAGTTTTCAATGGGGCACGCGGGATTTATGGCTGTTGGGGGTTACGTTTCTGCTCTCTCAACTCTCATGGTTCAGAACCTAGTCCTCGGAAATCTCGCTTTTCAGAATTTTATTTTTTTGTTAGCGCTTCTTCTGGGGGGGGCTTCTGCGGCCTTGATAGGCTTTTTTGTGGGACTTCCCTCTTTGCGATTGCGCGGGGATTATCTTGCGATTGTCACATTGGGTTTTGGGGAAATCATTCGCGTGGTCGTCCTCAATCTTGATTTGGTAGGTGGATCAAGAGGACTCGCTGGCATTCCAAAATATTCAAACTTTGGATGGGTTTTTACTTTTGCTGTGATAACGGTTTTTTTCTGCTGGAGAATCGTAAATACCTCTTACGGAAGAGCCTTTCTATCGGTGCGGGACGATGAGATTGCTGCCGAAGCAGTTGGGGTTCCCACAACGCGAGCAAAGGTGAAGTCGTTTGTGATTGGTGCTTTTTTTGCGGGTCTGGCGGGAGGACTTTTCGCCCACGACCTCCAGTATTTGAGTCCTTCTATTTTTGACTTTAATCGGAGTTTTGAAATCATCATTATGGTTGTATTAGGTGGCATGGGAAGTATTTCTGGCTCTGTCATTGCGGCAGTATTTTTGACGGTTTTGAAGGAGGCTCTGAGACCTTTGCAAGAAATGACAGGCGTAGATTTGAGAATGATCATCTATTCACTTTTACTCATTATCATAATGCTGACGCGACCGAACGGTTTGTTAGGAAAAAGGGAAGTTTCTGAAATTCTGATGAGTTGGAAAAAGAAAGCCTCATGAATGGAAGATCAATGAGTACGGCCTTGTCTGTAGAAAATTTAAGCATTCACTTTGGCGGTTTAAGAGCTGTCAGTTCTTTTAATTTGATCGTAAAGCCCAAGGAGATTGTGGGATTGATTGGGCCAAATGGAGCGGGAAAGACGACTGTTTTTAATATGCTGACAGGCATTTATCGTCCTTCAGAAGGTTCTATTCAAGTATTTGGAAAGGATGTCACGGGCAATAAGACCTCAGATATTATAGCAAGTGGATTGGCCCGCACGTTTCAGAATATCAGACTATTTAAGGAGCTAACAGTTCTTGAAAACCTTCTCGTTGCGATGGATTTTGATAAATGCCGCAAGGCTGCAACTTTGTGGCATTCAGTTTTTCAAACTTCAAGAGAAATTCAAAATGAGTCAATTAAGCGAAAAGATGCGGCAGAGCTTTTGGGAATTTTTGATTTAGGTCATCGCAAAGACAATCTGGCTAAAAATCTTCCGTATGGTGACCAGAGAAGGCTTGAAATACTTCGAGCCATGGCGACTGGTGCAAAAATGATTTTGCTTGATGAACCCGCGGCTGGTCTCAATCCTCAAGAAACATCTGCCTTAATGAGAACAATCGCCACCATTCGTGAAAGATTTGACATGACTGTTTTACTGATCGAACACGACATGAAATTGGTGATGGGAATATGTGAACGAATTGCAGTACTGGATCATGGTATTAAAATTGCGGATGGTACTCCAGAGAAAATCCAGTCTGATCCGAAGGTTGTGGAAGCCTATTTAGGAAAGGCAGCTCATTGAGGTATGATGAAAGAATCTGTATTATCAGTTGAGAACTTAGTTGTACAATATGGCGCGATTGAGGTCATTCACGGAGTGAGTTTTGAGGTTCCTCGTGGGGAAATTCTCACTATCATTGGTGCCAATGGGGCCGGCAAAACGACTGTTCTCAAAACCATATCAGGTTTGATCAAACCATCATCTGGAAGTGTGACTCATTTAGGCAAGAGAATTGACGGTCTTGGTGCAGATGAAATTGTTCGTCGGAAGCTCTGTCAGGTTCCGGAAGGAAGAGGTATTTTCTTAAATCTCACGGTTGAAGAAAATCTGGATTTGGGCGCTTATACGGTTAGCAATAAAGTCGCCTACAAAGAGGATCTGGAGCACGGCTTTCAACTGTTTCCAATACTAAAAGAGAGAAGATCTCAGAGCGCGGGAACCTTGTCTGGTGGCGAACAACAAATGTTGGCTATCGCGCGAGCACTCATGTCTCGTCCGGATATTTTGCTCCTTGATGAACCCAGTCTTGGGTTAGCCCCCCAGGTGATCGAGAAAATATTCACAATTATCAAGAAGATTAATTCTGAGGGAAAAACAATTCTTCTTGTTGAGCAAAACGCCTTGCAAGCCCTGCAAGTGGCTCATCAGGGGATCGTTCTTGAAACGGGCAAGATTGCCGTACGGGGGACTTCTCAAGAACTTCTTGGTTCTAGCGCCGTGCAAAGTGCGTATCTCGGATATTAATTGTTAAATTACTAGTTGAGAATTTGAACTTAGTTTTATCTGCCGCTCACTTGCACTTGGATCTGTTTCTTCTTCTAAAGCTGGGGAAGCCTCAGGATCTTGGCACAGACTTTCTTGTCTCGATCATTATCATGTCTTTTAGAGTACCAAGGGATACCATAGTTTCCCTTTAACAATTCTGTTGCAGCCCCCTCCATCAAAGGTATGACGAGTGGGTTCGCGCGAATCCACTTCTCAATTCGTCTCTGGAGCGGCTTGCTCGAGATTTTAACTCGGTCTAGGGCGGACAGAACAGAACCTGTATATTCTGGATCCTTGACCAATCCAAAGACGGCATTTTGTACTTTATCCTCTTCCATCAATGCACCTTGAAGCGCATAAAATCGAAAGCGCCTGTTTTCTGTACTAAAATCAAGCAGCCGAGCGCGAGTGTGGGCCGTCAATCCTGACTTTGATTTTTCTGCGAGGGCAAGTGAAATGGCATAATCCAAGGACCACTTAACTCCAGGCTGAGAAGTAGGTTCTGGAGAATCGAGAAGTTTAACCAAACGATGTTCAATCCGAGTGGACAATTGTCGCCATTTTTGCATGAGCTGAACGGCTTTCACCAGCAGGACATAATCCAAGGTCGTGACAGGCTTGTGATAAAGAACTTCTGTTACGGTCTCAAATAAAGAAGAGGTTTGGCCTTGAAGAGACAAAGGTCCACCGGCTCGTGCGAGGGCCTCTTCAAATAAAAAAAAGCGAGCCGAAGCTTGGTCGGCAGAATGATCGGTAGAACGGTCAGCTTGGCCGTTAAGGTTAGGTTCCTCTTGAGAATCCAAGGTCAAAGAATTTTGTGGCTGATCTCTCCTTGGCCAGAGTTTTAGGCGGGCTAATTTTGGGGCAAAAAGGAAGGCTTCAGCTCTGAAGTCTGGAGAATCATAGGACCTCAGTGTTTCTAAGTCCTTCGAATTCGTGATGGAGCTCGCAGCACTCTCGATTGCGTAAAAAATTTGTGATCGTTCTTTTTGATCGGGTTCGGACCCTAATACCTCTATCAGGCGGGAGAGGAGGGAGATGTTTTTACTGAGAAGAGATTTAAGTATCCATCCTTTTTGATTGAAATGCAGTTCACCCATTTCAAGAAAAAGGTGTTCGGGTAACGAAAGAACAGCATTTAGGTTTTCAATCGAAGCTTCCAATCCCATAAAGGCCAAAAGCAATTCTTTCATTAAGCCTTTGAACTGGACTGACAGGGCGAGATCCTTTTTCGCAAAAAACGTTTCCTGGAGCTTTAAGAGACGGCTATATTGTATCGCTTCCAAATTGGAATTGAGTCCAAAGACTCTGGAAAGCTCAACCACAGAAGTCAAAACTTTCACATCAGCTAGTGAATCTGGTACTTGGAGTAACTCGCTCCGAATGTCTTCGTGGAGGTATCTCATGAGAGGCCGAGTCTGAAACCCCTTCTTCTCAATCAAAAATTTTCCAAATTCGTGAATGATGGCCTCCTGAATTGTCATAATCTGAAGGTCGGCTTTTTCAAGCAATCTCTCTGGCAGATTTTTAAATCTCCAAAGGGAAGTGAATTCACTGTAAATCCAACGAGCGAGCTCAGCGCGCATATACTCTTTACTTGGGTTCAATCTCCAAAGAACCTCAGCACTTTTATTAGCCTCAAGTCGTCGATGCTTATGTTGTTTCTCAAACAAAAAACGCCGATAAACGGCATCGACCAAGTCTGGATCTTGAAACAGCTTAGTGAATGTCGACGGCTTCATACGTTGGCGTCGAGCCTCCTGAGCAACATTAGTCATGAATTCAGAAGTTCCGTCCGTAACAACTACGTCTGTGGTTCCTAGCGCTTCTAAGATAACTCGAGTAAAATGAGCCAGCGCAGCCTGATTGGAATCAAGTGGTTCAAACAAAAAAGAAGATATGGTCAAAAATCCAGTTAGTTCGATGAGCTCTGATGAATCGCTTCCGGTGGTTAAATCAGGTGGAGCGGACAAACGATCAATGAGATTCCAGATGAGCGCGGGTTTAGTCAGGCGATTCCTCCTAACTTGACTCAAGGGTCGATTTGCCAGCCGGGTCCGGTCAAGGTCAACCAACTCTGCCTTGTCGCTGGTAAATGGAGCATCAGAACTTGCTTGAGTCAGAAGCTCAGCTTGGGACATTGATGTGGTGATGGCACCAAAAACGAGGAGGGCCACCAGTGCCCTAGAAAAAGTCAATTGCGTGAAAAGTAAGTTCATGCGGGCTTTCATATAGATAAATTCAGACCTATTCACTAGCCGAAGCATTTCTCTCAGGCTGGTCAGCCACCTCTCTGCTTTTTCACTCGTTTGTTTCTTTGCTTAGGCTTTTAATTCGACTTTTTGAAGATTCAACAAGCTTAGCCATCTGAGGATCTAATGGTTTATCAATCTCCTTCATAATATCACCAATTCGGTTTAAGTTTGAAACCCAGTCAGTGAAAATAACTTGGTTTGTATTGACACTCACTGACATTTCACCTTCCTTAGACGGAAAAATACGAAATTCACGATTGATACTGTCAGCAGGTGAATGCCTCACGTTGTAGATCCAAGTATACAGTCTTTGTGGTTTCAAACTAGGTCGCTCGGTGCTGACTTCAATTAAATCCCGCTGAATGTTTCGAGCTGCCGCAATCACCATCGTGTCACCCTGCTTGCTAATCGCATAGCCATTTACAGCTAATGCAGAAGACAATTGATTAAAAGCTTCTTCAACAGAAACAGGCTCTTGTAAGAAGAGCGAAATTTTTCCACGAACCGCAGCGTCAATAACAAACTTTTGCCCCGAGACTTTCGAATAAAACTCAATAATTTTAACTAAGTCTTCGTTTTTGTAATACATTTTTATTTTACTTTCAGCTTGAGAAAGACTCATTGTGAAAACAGCCAAAATCAAAGCTAACAATTTCATAGAAACTCCAGGGTTATTTTTGGTGTACTTAGATAGTCATACTTATTGCCATGTGACAATGCATTTCCAATGCATCTGCGCGATTCGAGACTACTGAGGGGCGTCGGCTCTTGGGTTAATGGCTGCGAAGGCGACCTCCTCAATCTGAAAATTGGAACTCACATTGCGCCGAAAGAGTCTTTCAAGTAAAGGAGTGAGCTCGTTTAGCCAAGTCGTCTTATCGAGCCCGGGGGCCGAAGGGCCAAATCCATAGATTTGAGTGTCGATATAAACACGAAAATGACTGTCAGAATCTTGGGTCACAAATCCGCCGATAAGAGCCGGTTTCTGCCCAACTAAGAGATGCAAATAATTTTGCGATCCCAAATTATCAAGATAATTTCCAGGTCCGATCAAGAAACGACCATCCAAATCGACGGCCCAATAGTAAAGACGACGGGCGTCCCACTCAGAGAGAAGCCCTTCAACTCCCGAAGTTGATCCGCTTTCCAGGAGAGGAATAACAAAGGGCTTCAGAGGTTCCGGTTCGATCCGACCTCCCAATGATAGAAAAACATTCTCATCTGCTTTTCGAATGAGTTTAGCGCCAGGAGCTCTCTCAGGATAATCTTTGAGGTCGGCGAGATTCAAAAGTTCGGGTTCGCCTTGAGAACCTCTTGCAAAATGCTCGAACGATTGCCCCCTTGAGAGATCATCCACTTGGATGAACCCAGGCCTTAGAATCATGTCCTTCGAAAGAATTTGAGGAAATCTATTCAAGAAATCCCGGGCGAGATCGGGGGCGAAATCAGAGTCGACGGCCGTGCTTTTATCGGCGGAGTCCACCACCTCAGTTTCAAAAACCATATTGATAAAATACACAGAGCCCGATGGGTTGGGTCGGTTGACTTTCAGTGACAAGAGTCGGTTCAAGAAAACACGATCTTTCCATTGAAAAGAAAAGAATCTCTCTTTTCCATTCGCCTCAAGGTGAATTTCGTTGTTATTCCTATCTGTTCTGAATTTAGCTTGAGTATCAGAATCCATGGTTCTACCCAAAGTGGTCTGAGTCGTAGGCACTAAAAAACTCTGCAAGAAACTCTGCTGGCCGTCTTGAGAGTTCGAGATAACGAGATTTCTCACCTCTCGATCATCGAAAATTCTTTTCTTCATTTCTTTGAAGTCAGGATGGTCGATTGGAATGTGATAAAGACGACTCAAGTAAAGAGCGAATTCAGGCCATTGGGAGGATGGGGTGAGCCAATGTTCTTCGGTCGTCGAAGTCTCTGCAATTTGTCTGGGTTCGACAATTGCGGTGATGGGCTTTCTAATTTTGATGGCCCGAGGCGACCATTCCGTCTGACTTGGGAGGGGGCCAACATCAATAATCGCAATGGGAGTTGATCCTTCTTTCACAACGAGAAGATTGGAACCGACATACTCGGCAACGAGAAAAATCTCCCTCAAATTTTTAGCGAGTATTCCATTTTGATTGAAATTGAAACCAATCGAGCCAAGTCTTTGTGCGCAACTTCGCGACTTAGCCGACTCCGTTGCCTGAGCCACAGAGAGAGGAGACCCAAAAGGAGAAGCAAAAATATCTAGAAGGATAAAGCCGGAAATCACGCCGGCCATCGTTAAGTAGCGATTCATTCCTCTCCTTCGAGCTTAGCGGCTCGCCACTCGTCTTCTATTTGCTGCTTGGCCAACGGCCTTCAAGCACGAAATCATCTTCTTGCCGTTGGGCTTCAGAACTCCATCTCCGCCATCCTCACCACTTAGGCTTGGAACCACAGAGGCCGTGACATTTCCAAGGTGGATGCCGTCTGTGCGATTGATCCCAAAGGCATCCATCATTTCCCAGCGCACAAATAGCGGGGTTAAAAACTGTGGCGGATACGGAAACAGAGGTCCTAACAAAATTGGGAGGACAATTGAGACGTCGTAGAGCTGCGACCCTTCCAGGGGACTCAGTTCAACCACCGAAATGCTGCGATCCGCGGATAGCGACAAACCCAATTGCACGATATCCGGTCCTGTCAATCGAAGGGCTTCCGGTTTTAGATTAAGATGGCCGAGAAACCCATTGGTTCTTGCGTCTATAAAGGGACCGACAGAGCTTGAAGAATAACCACTCGAGCCAGGCATTCCCTCGATATTGAAGAAGGCGGTTTTCCATCCGTTTTCACGTTTTAAGACATCAAATTGATCGACCTGACCGCTCTCGAGATTCACTCTAAAAAACAAAGGGGGCAATCGATATTCAGAGGCGGCAATGGGGGTCGCCATCACAAACAAATTGGAGATCCCGGGGCCTTTAGCTCCGCCAGAATTCGCAGATGTCGTGTCATCTGTTGCACTTTTGTACAAAGAGAATTCATACTGTTTGGCTCGATTCTGCAGTTGAATATCGTCGGCCGAGGCTTGATCTTTGAGAGTGACGACCTGAGCTTGAACATATTGACCCAAGCTTTGAAAGCTTGGGTTGCTCTGTTCTCCGTATGAATCGTTGGGGCTATAAAAATTGAATTTGCCTTCGGTGGAACGTCGAAAGCGAAGGCCACTAAATGTCAGTTCTGTTTGATTAACAGAAAAAGGAAGGCGCCCGGTTGGAAAAGAGGGAACACCAAAATATCCGCCTCCTGAAGTTATCCCATTAAACACGCTGGATCCACCGTAGCCAATTTGGTCTAACTCAAACATCAAATCGGGTTGATCAGGTGGAATATAGAAAAAAGAGCCGCGCGTTTGAGTCGAAGCGGGCACGACAACGGAGTCAGTTCGAGCGTTCTTACCGTATCCAACCTGGTGCTCATGCCTTTCATATTTGGGTTCAACAATCGCGTAGACAATTTGCTCTGGATCTTGGATCGCAGTTCCCAAAATAGCTTCCATGTGGGTCTTATCATTTGGACTATCTGAGATATATCTCTGAAGTACCTGCACCTGCCGCTGAGGTCTATCAAGCAAGCCAGGCCCCTCCTCTTCAAGTTTAGAAACCCTGCTTTTGAGCCCAGAACCATGAATGACTTGCCACGTCGTTGGAAGCACAAAGAGGCCCTCATTGTAAATTTGTCTTAACCTGATAGTGCGTTGAGGGGTCGCGAGGTTTTTTCCTGTTTGGGCACTCTCCTCGTTTCGCCGATCAACAGCCTGCGCGAAGCGCTCACCTGCTTCTTGAAATTGCTGCCTCTTGAGACGCTCTTCCTCTTTGATACGCTTTCTTTCGGCGGCAGCATCATTTAAAGAGATTCCCATCTTTGCCGCAAGAGCATCGATTTCTATGGGCCTCAATTCTCGATTTTGGTCACTGGCTCGAGAATTTGATCCAGTCGCGATAAGAACTGCTAAAGCCAAGAAAGGAAGAAAGCCAAAATAAGAATTGCGCGATTTCAAACTGACATAAAGAAAAAGGACAAACTTGGTCATTCGGTTACTCCATTTTTCGCCCTACCAGGCGATTGAGGGAAGGCCACATGAAATATCTTAATTAATTAACTTATAGTTGGGCGTATTAGACTAAGTTTCGATCGAAAGGTAGAGGAAGTTGAAAGCTGGAAAATTTTCTGCACCTCCTATAACTATTACTTGTCCATATCAGAAATTATGAGATGTGGGACTCTCCAAACATTCTTCGATGCTCCTTCATGATATCTTCGATAACGGAAGTGTCTGCGAGTGTTGAGATATCCCCCAATCCAGACTCCTCGCCGCCGGCTATTTTCCGGAGGAGTCTTCTCATGATTTTGCCGCTGCGTGTTTTTGGCAGAGCGGGAGAAAACTGAATATGGTCGGGTCGAGCGATTCCTCCGATGTCGTCGTGAACCCATTTGATGAGTTTTTGACGCAGTTCTTCAGAGGGAGGAACTCCAGCCATCAGAGTCACAAAAGCATAGATGCCTTGACCTTTGATCGCGTGGGGATAGCCGACGACAGCGGCCTCAGCCACTTGCCCCTGGCCGACGAGTGAACTTTCAATCTCGGCTGTGCCCATTCGGTGTCCTGAGACATTAATGACATCGTCAACCCGTCCGATGATCCAATAATATCCCTCTTCATCACGATGACATCCATCTCCGGCGAAATAGTAGCCGGGGAATTGGCTGAAATATGTTTCTTCGAAACGTTCGTGGTTATTATAAACTGTTCGCATTTGTCCTGGCCAAGAATCTCGCAAACAAAGATTGCCTTCACAGGCTCCCTTGAGTTCATTTCCTTGATCGTCAAGGACAACAGGTTGTATTCCGAAAAATGGCATGGAGGCAGAGCCAGGCTTAAGATCCGTCGCTCCTGGCAGGGGCGTGATCAGAATTCCGCCGGTCTCTGTTTGCCACCAGGTATCCACAATAGGGCAGCGCCCGTCTCCTGCGACATGAAAATACCACAGCCAGGCTTCGGGGTTGATGGGTTCACCCACAGAGCCCAATATGCGCAGTGATCTTCGGCTCGTCGATTGGACAGGGGTTGGCCCTTCACGCATGAGTGTGCGGAGAAGCGTTGGAGCTGTATAGAGTATGTTGACCTGGTATTTATCGACAATTTCCCAGAGACGCGAAGGGCCTGGCCAGGTTGGAATTCCTTCAAATAAGACCGAGGTGGCACCATTGATCAATGGACCATAAACCATATAGCTATGCCCGGTGACCCAGCCGATGTCAGCTGCGCACCAATAGACCTCACCGGGTTTATAATCAAAAACAGTTTCATGAGTGTAAGAAGTGTAAACCAAATACCCACCTGTAGTGTGAAGAACTCCTTTTGGTTTGCCGGTCGATCCTGAAGTATAAAGAATAAAAAGAGGATCTTCGGCATTCATTGGTTCGCACGGGCAGTGCGCCGAGGCATTGGCGAGCGCTTCATGGTACCAAATGTCAATTTTTGGATTCCAGCTCACTTGATTATTGAACTTGGAAGTTCTTTTTATAACGAGTATTTTTTCGAGACGGGGACATTTTTCGGCGGCGCGATCCGCATTGACTTTCAGAGGAATAATTTTCCCACCGCGATAGCCGTGATCACAGGTCACAAGAAAGTGACTGTCACAGTCTTGGATTCGCGAGGCCAGCGATTCGGCAGAAAATCCTGCGAAGACAACAGAATGAACAGCCCCAATTCTGGCACAAGCAAGCAGGGTGTAGACAGCTTCGGGAATCATGGGCAAATAGACGGTGACACGATCTCCCTTTTTGACCCCCATTTCTTTTAGAATATGAGCCGTCTTCGAGACATTCACCAAAAGCTCCCCGTAGCTGATGGTCAGTCCCTTCTCTTGGGGATGATCCGGCTCCCAGTAAAACGCAACCCGATCCGGATCATTGTTGGCGTGGCGATCGACGCAATTGAAACAGGCATTTAACTCTCCGTCCTCGTACCATCTGATAGAAACAGGCCGGACAAAGGAAGTCTTTTTGACAGATTTCCATTTTTTTGTCCAAGTCAGACGTTCTGCCTTTTGGGCCCAAAAGGCCTCAGGGTCCCTGAGGCTGCGCTCGTAAATGTCCTTGTATTGATGAGGTTGGATGTAGGCCTCTTTTGCCCATTCGGATTTAACGAGAATCTTTTGATCTGAATGGTGCATGGTGAAACCCCCCTCGATTTGACTTCAATTTAGTTTTCTGAGAATCATCATTTTCCGGACGCTGAATTTGATCAGTCTGCATCATGGAAGCAAAGGGTCAACGGAAAATGTAAAGTATTTGCAGCGCAAAAAAATCTGGTTTTTCTTTGGGAGTGGTGAAATGGTAACATGCATTGGCTGGGGTGGGACTCTGTAAAGGAGGAGTGAGTGGGAAAGCGAAATATCCGAATCAGTTTCGTCATTCCATTGATTTTATTTATTTGGCTCCAGGAAAATCGAGGCTTTGCTCAATCAACAGATCGGGATGACTTAGACTCAATGTCCATTTCGACTTCGCGCTTAACTGGCGAATTCGCAGAATCGAGGTCTCCCGCCGAAGGCCATCTTAAGATGAGCCTCGCAGCGGATTCTGTCCAATACTTGAGCAGCCAGACAAAGTTTTTTGATCGTGGGACGGAGACTCCCACTCAACTGTCTTCGTTGACGCTGCAGATCGATTACAGTTGGCGGGGATTGTTTGACGGTGCCATTTCCTTGAAGGATCGGGTTGCGATACAGGAAGGATCCAATTATTTCATGCCCAGAGATCTCTATGGTGGTTGGCAGGGACAAGGCTGGAAATTTTGGCTTGGTCGCAAATGGTATATGTGGAGTGAAGCTGATGAGCAGTTTCACCGCGGCCTCTTTCAGGGGAGATTTATGAATGATAAATTTCGCCAAGAATCCCATGGACTGACGGGGCTATTTTTTGAAAAAAATTGGGAAGGGACTCAATTGGTGGTTTTTGCCTCGCCATTGTATATTCCCGAATTTGGTCCCGACCACAAGATTGTAGACGGTGCATTTGAGTCTCCAAATCCATTCTTTAGGCCTCCCTCTCGCTTTGTTGATTTTTTAGGGGTTGAAACACGCTTGCGTTACAAGCTTATTTATCCTGTCGAAAGTGAAATTGTTTTGAATCCGAGTTACGGGGCCTTGCTCGAGACTCACCAGGGTCCCTTTTATTTTCGATCGAGCTATGCTTACAAACCGATGAATCAATTGTTGGTCGGGGCTCAATTTTATTTTCGCCACTCTGAACGCGGGGACCAAGATATTTCGGTCAATGTTTTTCCGCGTCTCCAATACCATCATTTGGCTGCTGTAGAAGGGGGATTCTCTGAACGGGGCGGATGGACGACCTGGATGAGCTTCGTCAACGAGAGGCCCGAAAAGGACGAGACCCCTATTGATTGGACCTATCAAGATACCGGACCAAGTTCGGTACTCACGTTTTATCTTGGACGCGACCTAGGTGTCAGTCCTCTCGGTGAGACCCGCCTGTTTTTCTCCACTTCCAAAGTCTATGGAGGTGATCGTCATGATGGAGGAGAATTCACTGCTCGTGAAACTTTGTTTGAACGGCGTTTTCAATTCTACGATGTTGTGTCCTTGGGCCTTCAGGGAGGAAGTGCTCATTTGCTGAAACGCCAACTGAGTTGGAACACGCGATTGGATTTTGATGAAAGTCAGCGTGGGGTGTTATGGCTGAGTGATTTACATTATAAGTTTGATAAGGATTGGACTCTGTGGACCTCTCTTGATGTGGTTGGCATTTTGGATTCGGGAAAAGCTCGCGTAACCGATGGGTTTTTGGGAGAGTACCGGGCAAATGATCGCGCTCAGTTGGGGGTTCAGTATGTTTTCTAGAAATCTCACATCAGTTCGGGTTCATTCCATCTCCTTGGTTTTGGCGCTTTCTTTCGTTCTTTTTTCATGTAGCGGTGAGAACAAACCATCTCAGTCAGCACCAGTCATAGAAATGAAGGATTCTCAGTGCTTAAGAAAAGTTGATGAATCGCTGGCCGGTTATTTTGACGGAAAGCTCTCAGACGCAAAGGTGAATCGCTTTTGGGATTGCATGGAAAATGCGTTTCAGATGTTTATGAGACACACCAAGGGTCGAGAGATTGGTTTGTACCATGCCAAAGAACTTCGTAATTTTTTGCATACGTTCTTTTTGGGCGACATTAGGATGACTGACGGTCTTCTGAAAGAACTAATGCAAATCAAAAGAGTGTTCCTGGGTGGCAGTACGGATTATGTGACCTACGAAGAGCTTGATTACACTTTGCAACTTTTTGAAGGTTTTCGGCAATTGACTCTGGATTTATTGCCTCACATACGTTTACTTACTGGCGAGTTTTATCATTTTCAAAAGAGCTATTCCACCAAAGATTTGGATGAATCTTTATTTGTATTGTCGCAGACGATGGATAAATTTGCCCATCTCATAGAGAAATCGGAGCAGTCTTATGACTTCAAAAATTTTGAGAATCTTTTAGAAGAGGTCTATCAGCTCATTAATGGCAAGGGGAAGAGGGGAGGCAAGGGTGGAAATGGCGAAAAGGGCGGTAAAAAATTGCGCCTGGTCCAGGAGCTAGTCCCGATTCTCGGTGAATTCAAGAATAGTTTGGTCGGTTCGCCCTTGGAATCCATTTTACCTGGTCAGTGGAAAAAATCTGCGACAATCTTGTCTGAAATCTTTGGTCTCTGGATGCGTTACGAGCATTTTTCTTTTCATCGAGGTTGGTCCGAAGACGCAGAGAAGTTGGAAGCGGCCTTTCGGTCCATGTATGCTTCCACTCAGCGATTGGGCCTTGTGATTAGCGAGACCGACAAGGATTTGGAGTGGTCGAAGGTTGAAAAGATAGTCGATGACTTGGATCTTGTGGTTGGAAAGTATCGCGGGGATTCTCCGATAGGAGCTGTCAAGCAGTACCTCCCCTTTATTGGCGAACTTAAGGCTCAACTTGTAGGTGGCGAGAAGAATCGAGTCGCTGCGGTCGAATGGCCCACTCTGATGCGACGACTGACCCAGTTGGCAGAGGTGGGTTTGAGGTGGAATCATCTCGTGATGCCATTGGGATGGAGCGAGGGGCCGGGTCTGGATCATTTGGATTACTCTGTTCAATTGGCTTTGAAGTTAGTGGATGAGGCCATCAATCATCACAAAGAAAAGGAAATTTCCAAAACGGATCTGGAGGGCCTGATCGTCACGGCTGAGAAATCAAAACTTTTGCCTCTGGGACTGACTGCTCAATCGATCAATCAAACTTTACCTGTGTTTCTCAATAAAATACTTAATGATCGCAGCCAGGAACAGAGAAGTGATCCTGGGAGAGGTTTTGATTCAGGACATCTGAATTATATCTCCAAGCAGTGGACCGATTGGTCTCGTGCTCAAAAATTTGTCAATGCCTCAGCAAAAGGAACTCCGCTCGACCCTCAAGGGGACAGCATTCTTCTGGAGATGTCGAATCTGATGGATAGCCCCTGGCCCCTCGTGACAGATGCAGAGGGCCGGCTTGTCTTTCGTTCTAAAGAGGAAATAAGTTGGAACCAATCCTCTTTGACCCAACTGAATGGAGTGCGCTCTTTGTTGCGGCTCTTGATTCTCGGATATGCCGAGGATGAAAGTCGGCGTCATGAGGCGATGGGGGTCACCCGTGATGAATTGGCAACGATAGCAGAAGATATCTTTCCCTTGGCGGTTGATATTGGACTATTTTCTCCCGAAGATCCGAATATTTGGGAAAGAATTTTCATTGAATCAGATCTCTTTATGCCAAGGAGCAACGGGGATGAGGTTGTCAGTTTAGTTGAAGGCGCTGAGTATTTTGCTTTCGTCCTAAGTGGTATTAAGGCTGGCGAAAAATTTTTGAACCTGGTTCCTCCCGAATGTCTTCAATCAAGTGGAAAAGAAGAGAGAGTGCTGACGTCCTGTTATCGCGAAATCTTGAGTCTCAAACGCGCCAAGGTACTTGCTCACCTTCCGAAGCTTGTGGATTTCAGTCGTCAGTTAAATTCAAAGCAATGGGATGCCTTGGTGGAATACCTTGAAACCGCAGTGAGAGGTCCTGATGGGGCCGATGGAGCCATTCCCATTAAGACGTCGGATATCAAGGAATTATTGGTGTTGGCTCAGTACCTCGAGACGTTTTTTCTCCGCTTTAACAAGGATGGGGATTTTTGGCATATAAGTAGAGAGGAGGCTTTAGTTGCTTTCCCGGTCTATGACTTGCCGCTTCTGAGTTTGCTTGGCTTTGCAGATCGAGAAGACCGCGAAGCTCTATTTACTTATATGATGAAAAATTGCCAGCCTCCCCCTCAAACTATCGAGGGATTAGAGGAGCTTCAAAGGTGGAAAAGCCAGAAAGATCAATGGGCATTTCAGGCGGATCGAATGTGTTTGGCTCACGTGTTATCTGAGCTTGCAAAGTCACTTTAGAAGATTTTAGCTTCAAAAACATGTATAAATTTCATTTTTATTCAATTGATTCTGCGTAAATTAGTCAAGATTGGTTACAAAATGGGTCTTTCTGGGTAAAAGGTGGTTGCCTGTAAAGATAGATTTGGTAATTTACCCCCTGAAAGAGCGAGGTGCCTGGTGGATTTTGGGCGCATGCGATTTTTCAAATTTTGGCTTTTTCTTTTATGCGAGGTTTTTCTCGTGGTGCTTCTGTGCCCTCAAGACGTCGGGGCCGAGGTGGCCTCAAGAGAAGATTCTTTGTACCTTCAGATCTTGAGTGATGGGTACCTTTCGTCGGGCGCATTGAAAGACGGTGATAGCTCTTATTCAGTTGTTGGTCTCGACTATTCTCTGCGATCAAGGCAGGGCAGCCGACTTTTTCTTTTTCATGCCTGGGGCCAGCAGAGCTTGGATGAATCAAGGGAGCAGCAGTTCACTTTGCCTGAGGCCTACGCGGGATGGACGACAGACTCAAGGGTTTTTCATTTTGGATTTGGTCGAAAGATTGAAACCTGGAGTGCTCTTGATCGTGAGTGGAAGATGGGCTTGTGGGGGCCCTTATTTAATTGGGATCCATTGAGACCTCAGGAGCAGGGTTTGGTCGGTTTTTTCTCCAAGATCAAGTTGAGTCATTGGGAAGTGGCATTTTTTGCGTCGCCTTTATTTTTTCCAGATCAGGGGCCGCAGTTCGCTTTGAATGAGGGCAGTTTTGAATCCTACAGTCGCTGGTTTTCACCTCCACAAGAAAGAATCGAGGTGTTTCACAAAGATTCTGACATCTATTATAAGCTTCAGAAGCCGCGCACTCAGGACATTGTCCTTCAGTCGAGCTGGGCCATGCGCCTACTTTATGGAGATCCGAGTGAAGGCTTTTGGGGACAATGGTCCATCAGCAACAAACCCATGAATCAGCTTCATCTGGGTGTTGAGGCCTTTCGAAATATTGCTTTGCAGGAATCTTTTGGTAGTACGGTCGCTGTCATCCATGCAGGAACTGTGAATCATCAATTGAATACAGTTGAGGCCGGTCGGACTTGGAATGGGGTGAAGCTGTGGTTGAGCGCATCCGAGGAAACTCCTGGCTCTTCAGATATGAATCCGGTCTGGGAGCAGTCTCCTCTCTTTGAGTCTCGCGTTTATGGGGCTCATCTGAGCCACCCATTTCCTTTGCCCAAAATCACAGCGAGTCAACTTTCATGGAATTATGTCCATACAGTAGAGGGTCGGCAGGTGAAGGCCAAGTCAGCAGAGGGGACGGACGGGGTTTTGCTCGCGGGGGAGTCAGGCGATCGCTTTTCACAGAGATTTCCTCTTCAAAGGGGAGTTGGTCTTAAATGGGAGGCGAGATTGAGTGAAACTGTGGGCCGTCGTATTGGGTGGGAAACTCAGTACGTCTATTCATTTCCTGATCGTGCTGCATGGTTTTCTGTTTCGGCCAAGTGGGGTATGAGCTCTCAGTTAACTTTGATTGCAGGAATTGATATTTTAGGGGCGAGTCCCAGTGACAGTGGGGAGATTCTTGAGAAGAGTACTTTTAGTCGTTTTCGGCAGAATGATAGGATTGGGGGGGGACTGACCTATGTTTTCTAGAAGAAATGAGTCTAAGGGAATCAACTTTTTGAAGCATGTGGGCCTGCTTTTGGTTTTGGGTCTCGGGGTCTGTGCGTGCAGCATGAACTTCGGAGAGAAGAAAGAGGCAGCTCCCGCTCTAAAATTAAATTCTGATAAGTTCACCTGTCTCAGTAAAATCGGTGAAAAGATAGAATCCTATTTTGGAGCTGAAATGAGTCTTGCTGAGACCGAGCAGTTTTACACTTGCATTCAGGCATCTTTTGATACTTTTCAAGTCTATGCGCGCGGAGTTGAGAAAGATTCCTATTCTCCAAATGAATTGCGCGCCTTTTTGGAGAGTGATGTCATCTACCCCAAAAAAATTGGGGACGGATTCATGAGCGAAGCGATGAATCTAAAAATGGCTTTCTTGGGTGGTACAGCGGATAAAATTACCCGGGCTGAGTTAAAACGTTTTGCGGAATTCCTTGAGATCTTAAAGGATGCGAGCACTCAGTTTCAGCCTCACATGGCCACATTAAATCCTTCTGTCGCAATGGAGAGGACTCCTGATTTTGTAGATCGCCTGGGGCAAGGAAAATCAGCTGGAGAGTCAGCGATTCAAATAGCTCAGTTGTTGGGGCGTGAGATTGGCAATATTGCTCAGCCTTTGAGACTGGAGCACTTGGGTGGGTTTGTCGTCGAATTGGCCCGCTTTATTTATGGAGACAGCGAAAAACTTGAACGGGCCAAACTTTGGGCTCAAATGATCTCTACGGTAAAACCAATTCTCGTTGGGGGCTCTCCAGAAATATTGGAGCCCAGTAACTGGAAATCTTTTTTGGAAGGCGGGTTGGCTTGGTACTTAGTGTTTGTGCGCTCGAAGTATGAAGCCTCACAAGGAAGCTTCTTTTATGGGCCCGTGTTTGCTGATTTTGTTGACAATGTAAATCGAGGTTTTCAACTCATTCAAAATTCATTAAATAGTCAGCCCGACAAGCTCATCTCCTTTAACTCTTTGGAAAGGCTATTTTTTGGGATGAAGGCACTGGACATTGTGCCATGGACAATCACATCGCAATCTTTTACTGAGTTCATGCCTGTTTTGGTGAACAAGGCTTTTGGTGATTTGGGAAAAGCCCCTCAATTTCGCCTAGGAAATGGGATCACAGGTGAACACCTCAATCAGGCGCACCAGGAGTTTAAGAGATGGGCTGCAATTCAGTCCTATCTGGAATCTCAATTGTCTCCCGGGTATAGGAACGAATTAGCAAAGTCTAGTGGAGGCGGAAACAAAAGTCTCAAACTAGACTGGGAATTGTCGTCGATTGGCAAGATGGGAATTGATATCACTGCTGATAGAGGTGGTGGATTGGCCTTGTTTGGCGTGGGCTTTGAAGGAAGAGAAACCGACTTTGCTATTGGTGAATTGAAATCAATCATTGAAAGGGTGAGACCATTCTTTAAGCAGGGAGAGGGACGAACCTACCTGACCTACAAGGATGAGATCGTTAAAGTTCAAGGATTTTATAATCTTTCAATTATGAATGTCGTTCGTGGGTTGACGAGACTTTTGGTGCGTGGATATTCGGAAGAACCATCTCGAGCGGCTAAGATGGAGGGAGTGACACAGACTGAGCTCTCCGAGTTCTTCAAAAGCATTCGAGGGATTGGTGGTGATTTAAAAATTCTTGACCGTCGCAACGTGGAAAGCCTCGGGGGTCGCGTTTACACCGAGGGAAATGTATTTACTTACCTTGGTAATGCCTTGCAGGAATCTTTGAAGACAAATCAATTTGGAGATCTGTTGGACTTTGGGGAAACTGTCGAGCTGATCAGTCTTGTTTTTTCCGGAAACAATTTGGGAAGCGAGATGTATCAGCAAGCTCTATCGAGCTGTGAAACGGGACCTCTGGATTTTTTCGATCGGCCAAAACTGAAGCGTGAATGCTTTTCTGAAATATTTTTTAGTAGGATTGGTGATTGGTTGACTCAGTTGCCTCAAATGAAAAACTATTGGCAGAATTTGACAGTTGAGGAAAGGCATTCGGCGCTGATGGTTCTATCTCGAATGGCTGTTCGTCCGGTGCAAGATGATTTGGACTACATAGAAATAGCTGCGAATCCCCTGGTTGGAACAAGGCCCATTGAAACCTGTGTGCGTCCAGGTATTCTTCAATTTGGTCCATGGGGAAGATCGGCTCATGATAAATTTGAGAAATGTCAGATCGACAATTATATTCGGGAAGAGCGGCTAGAAAAGGTAGTTGCCCGTCTTGAAAAGGGCGGCTTTCAAGCAGTTGATTGTGCCTGGTCTGGATCGATAGAACTTTCGAAATCCTACTGCGATTGGATTGAAGCCGGAGAAATGGCTACAATTTCTGTTGTCATTCACTACATTGAGACAATCTTGACTCGTTTTGACCTTGATTTGGATGGTCGAATCACCTCCAGCGAGGCATGGGAGGCCTTTCCGGTATTCCGGGGACTCATTGACAGGGTGGCGAAGGCAAATGGATTTAACCTCGAAGAGAAAAGGCTCCGCGAAGTTTACGCATTTCTTCTCAGTGAAGGACGAATTCCTACAAAGCAAGATTTTCTTTGGAAGATGGCTTCGGTGGGATCTTCTTTGAAAATTGACATTGATAGAATGGGCCTTCTCAAAATTTTTGAAATTTTTGTCGGAGGCGGCAAGAGCAAAATGATGAGTGCATCCAGAGAGCTCGCTCAGTTTCGCAAGCAAAAAGAGAAGGAGCAGAGAGCGTCTGAGACTTCACGGAAGAGCGCGGAGGAATTTGAATTCGCTGGCCCATAACGCGTAAAGTCTTTCAAATGTATAGGTAATAAAATAGCCTGATTCCTCAACTATTTGGAGGTGCCACATGACAAGGCTGTTTTTGATTTATCAAAGGGTGATTGTTTCTATTTTTGGTGTCCTAGCTTGTTGGTTCAGTCTCAACGGTGGAATGAGATTTTTTGGAATAGCCGATGCGGCGCCCGGCTCTAAAGTGAGTCAGTTTGTTTTGGATCAAAGCCACACTCAGGTTATTTTTCGAGTTTCCCATTTGGGTTTTAGTTATGTGACCGGATTTTTCACTAAAGTAGACGGTGAAATAGCGATCAATGACGAAAATCCGTCTGAAAGCAAAGTAAAATTTGTGATCGCGACGGACAGTGTGAACACACACTTTGCCGATCGTGATGATCATTTGCGCAAACCTGATTTTTTTGATGCAAAAAAATACCCAGAGATCATCTTTACCAGTAGCAAGATCTCCAAACAGAACGGAAATATTTATTCTGTTGAGGGAACTCTCAATCTTCATGGCAAAGTGAAGCCAATTAAGTTTCCCTTTACGCGTCTGAAAACAGGTCCTGACATGAAGGGTCAAACACGTACGGGAGGATTTGCTAACTTTGTGATCAAGCGAAGTGATTTCGGCATGAATTATATGAATGGTCCGGATAAGATCGGCGATGAGGTTGAAATGACCATTAATTTAGAAGCCGTTCTCAAGTAAAGCTGCGAGGTTTTTGGATTGAAACCAATGCTTGAAGTGATAAAGGGGAGTTTGTTGCTTCCCCTTTTTCTTACGGTAATAGGCTTGTTTGTCGCGAGATCTGTGAATCGACGGGTTCTCGCAAGCGAGGCCTCATCTTTAGGCGAGACCGGAACGACTGGAAGTTCCAAAAGAAGTCTTGAAGTTGAGATCAAGCGCTTCGTTGGCCGGAGTTTGGTCTCCTTGGGTCCTGCTTTCGCTTTTTTAGGGGCTTGGCTGGCCTTGATCGGCTCGCCTGGTTTTGATTTCTTCTCGGGACCCGAAATTCTCCTGGTTGCCACCCCTCTATTGGCTGTTCTTTCTAGCTCTATTTCTCATCGCATCTGGCGCCAAATGTGTTTTGGGTTGATTGGAATAGGAACAATTTTCCTGTTTCTTCGCCCTTTCAATATTCAGGATTTGTCTTTGTGGCTGATGATCACGGCGGTTATTTGTCTTTTTTGTGTTTGGAATTATTTCTTTTCGCGATCGGCTGTCGATGTGAGCGGCGAGTCTTGTCTTCATCGCTTTGAGGCCGCTGGTTTTTACCTCAGCTACCTCGGGATCGGTTTGCTATTGGCTTTTGAGATGCTGATGTGGGGGAGTGCTTCTTGGGCACAAGTGATGGGCGGAGTTGTCTCGTCGCTATCTGTGAATATGGCATTTATCTTGATCGACGACCTGAAAAATTGGCAGGCGCGACCCGACTGGCTTTGGCTTTTTTATTGTTGGCAAGCGATTTTGGCTCATTTCTATCTTGAGGTTCCAATTCAATTTCTTATTCCACTCGCCGCACTCGCGCTGTTGAGTGTGTATTGGGAATATCACTTCAAAGCTCGGGCCAACTTTCAAAGATTGATTCTCTTAGTCCTCATCGTTTTTACGACAGTATTCGGTTGTGTGATTTGGGCTTTTCTGACAAAGCCCAAATCATTCTATTAATTCTACTGATTTGATTGTATTAAGTTTACTTTTGAGTGGCCGATTGCTTGGCAATGATGTCGTGGCCGAGCCACCACACAGGCTCTCGCGGGCTCCAGGATTCGGCGAGCATAATTTCTCCACAAGCGCGAAAAACGACTTCGCTCAGGAGAGAAGTCATCAAATGCTTAGGATCTTTGTGAAGTCCAATCAGGAAAGAACTTGCATCTCTCATCTGATTCATTTGTTCGAGGCCATTGTGTTGAGGCCAGTGCTCGAATTGACTCCACTTTTGAATCACCTCTGATTTAAAATACCTGTCCGTATAGCTCATTATATCGTCAAGATTATGATCGGTATTTAACAATTGACCGCAATCTTTGAGTATCTGTTCTACTGCGTGATTGCCTCCTCCTTCTTTTTGCAAAGCTCCGACGAGAGGATAAAGGGACACTTCCACGCCAAGAAAAATGGAAGAGGAGTTAGTCAATATTTCAGGAGCATTAAAAACGGATACCTTTACTCCCTGGCTAAAAGCTTCTCTCGCAATGTTTTCGAGTTGGATCTTTGAAAAGCCCTGAAGGTAAGGAGCGTAGGACTGCCACTGGTATTTTCCGCTCACGAGAACATCAGTGCCATGATACCCGTAAGCGACGTAGGAGACGTGGTTCCCGGCCCTTTCACTTCTCTCTCTGATTCCCTGACTCAGATCAATGAGATGGTGAAGAGTGTTTCCCGTCACTTCTTCAAAACTTGCGGCACAAAAGCGACCCATGTCAGTGTTCCAGAATTCTTCACTTGAAGCATAACGATCTCCCGCACCTTTGAAAACTCGATTCATGGCTGGCATGACGATCTTGGCTCTGGGAACCCCTCCGGCCATTGTATGAACAAAAAGAATGTTGGACTGTGGTGGAATTTGCTTTTCAAGTTCGTGCATGAACTCGGCGACACGTCGTCGGAAGCTCTCAATTCCTGCCGCTCGGCTCTGTTCAATTTCATCGAAGTTAATTTTTCCTTTGTTCCACTCGCTCAGCTTGAGACCTTGAAGTTGATCAACAGGTCGACGGCCTGATTTGGCGGGCTCCAGGTCAAAGCCAGCTTCCAGGGGAACGTTTATAATCGATTGAGATTTTTCAATGAGTTCTTGGGGAGTCAGAGCTCTTAGTTTTTCATTTTCATCGCGCCGACCAACCGTGGAAAAGATGACTTTCATTCCTGCTTTCTGAGCTTCTTCAACGATGCCGTTCGCGTAGCCACGATTAAAAAGCTCACCAAATACGACCAGTACATCACCTTTCTTGTATTGATCTTTGGTAGGGGTTTGGCGCATCGGCTTAAATTGAGCAATCATGGTCCCTCCTCTGGAGAACAGTAGAATTCACAGATTTGATTTTGAAAGGCCGACAGTAGCCGTCTCTTGGTGATGGGTCAAATTCAGGCTTACAGAGTTCAGAGTTAGGGCACTTCGTCAAGGATATCAGGAGCAAAAAGCATGGAACCTAACACAAATAAGACAGAATAAAAAAAATTCACACTTAACCTTTTTTTAGGCAAAGAAAAATTTTTAATAGTATTCATTTCAAACCAAATAAAACTGATTATTCTCAGTTAGTTAGTTGTTTTTTAACTCTTGGTCATTTTGTAAAATAGTCTGTCTTGTGGGCCCTTTTTACTGTGTTAAGAGATCGTATAGAACTTGCAAGGGGATAGCGGAGACTCCAAATTCTGGAGTGCAATCGAGGAGATGAACCGTTTGAAAATATTAAATTGGCGGGTCTCCTTGGTTCCATTTTGGCTGGGGAGGCTGAACAATAGTACTGATACGGCCAAACGCATAAGGCAATCTTGGTTGGCTTTGGTGGCCTGTCTCAAATTTCTTTCTGTTTCGTTTTTTTCTTTTTCGATGTTGTTTGCAATCGTTTTTCTCTTCGCGATGAATCTGACCCTCATGGCATGGGCCGAGTCCTCTGAGGGGATCTCCTCTTTGGTTTTTGAAGATCACAGTTTATCCCGTTTTCACGGAAAGTGGAATATTGAGGCTGGGGGGGAGACGTTTACTGAAGGAGTTGATCAGGGAACCCTCGTCGGTTTTGTATTTCGTTCCCGTTTTCAATACAGACTGACGGATCAATTTGATCTTTATGTCGATGCAAAATTGCAGATTCTGACTCGTCAAATTCAAGCTCGCTTTGCTGATTCAAGACAGACGGGTATCTTTCCTTACGAAGTTGTTGCTCGGTATCGTCCATCAGAAAAGGTCGAGTTGAAGGCGGGTGCCCTCAACATGGGATTTCTTGACGTGCCTCTCTTGATATCGAAAGAGAGATCATTTCCTGGAGCCTTTCAGAAAATCGGTTGGGGTGAGAGTAAAAAATATTTGAGGGCCGTCGCACAACAGAGCATTCCAACTTCTTCTTCGTTTGAATCGATGCGTTCTGAAAAGGAAAAGACTCCCTTGTTTACGACGGAGTCTTTGCAGGCTGGTGTGAGTCTTGGGGAAGAGATGATTGCTTCGGGACAGTTGACTCATTTTCGATACAGTGATCTCCCATCTGTGGTGGCATTTGAAAGTGGAAAAATGGGGAACACGACAACGGGTGAGTTTCCTGCTAATAGCCGTTTTTTGTTTGGCTTTTCTGGATGGGTTATTGGGGGAGAATTTTGCCTGTGCAGAAGTCCAGGATCTGGGTTTCGTATTGGTGGTTATCAACTTGAAAATCAAGAGGCGGAACCAGCTTTTAATAGGGCTCAAGAGATTGTGCTTCGGGGAGATTTTGAGATTTCCGAAATTGTATTGAGTCCCTATTTGTTGAGATTTTTTAGTGAATCTGATGCCGTTCCAGCATTTTTTAATTCCGGATCAAGGGGGCATAACAATCGAAGGGGAGAGGGCTTGGGTATGGAGATTTTCTTTCGCCCTTACAATTTTCGTCTTGTTGGGGAGTATATATCGAGTGATGTGATCAATCCAAATTCCTTGCAACAAAGATTGAATTCGATCCAAGTAAGGCTGGAGACTCTCAATGTTGAATTCTAAGCGGATTTTTTCTGGAGTCTTAGGTTTTTCCCTGCTGATGGGATTGACTTCTTGTTGGGAACCCACAAAACAGAATTCTCTTGTTGAGAAGGGCTTCTCTCATTCAAATTTTTTAGTTAAATTGGTCGATGGAGACGCCTTGCCGACCGAAGAGATCACTCCGAATTGGCTCATTCCAAAATCGCGACACTATCATTTTTGGTCATGTTTGCGAAATCGAGCGACAGATCAGATTATCAGAGGGATTGGATTTACTGTCACTTCTGATGATTCCATGATCGAAGTTGTAACAGACAATGAGGGATGTCTTCATTGGCATGAAAAAATTGATTTCGATTATCTGGCTGAAGAGGCCTATTTGCAGCTCGAAAGAACTGTGTCAGGGACAGGCATCTATCAAGGTAAGCATAAGATCCAACTCGCTATCAATCCTTGGGTTGTTTCCAGGAAATCGGGTTTGAAGGAAGTGAAGTGGATCAGAGACAACCAAGGGACGGATATTCCTGAGAGAATCAAAGTCATTGGGCACAATCAGGTCAAGTCGGTTCTTAGGGGGGCCTACAAAGGAAAAGTTCCGTCTGCGCAGGAGCGGCCAGATAAGCCATCTTCGCAAGCTGAGGTCCCCAAAAAGCTACTGTGGATGAACAGGGTTTCTTCAAATGTAAAGGAAACCAAACAAGATGGCCAGGGTGTTTGGCTTCAGATACAGTTGGCCATGATTCCCGTTATTCAGTTTAAGGACTTATCGGGTACCCCCAATCCGATCCCTCTGAAGGCGGGAAGATTTCGCGTGGATGCACAGATTGTTGCCACAAACCTTGGGGTCAATCGCGATGAGAATCTAATATTGACTCCTGATCTTCCTCCTTCCATCGGGGTAATTACAAACAATGACGGTATCTTGCGAGTTCAGTTTGACTCCATGATCACGAGGCGGGTGGCTCGTGGGAATATTCAATTGGCTTTACGGGTCACTCCGATTGATGGAGCGCCGGAAGGCTTAGGTTCTTTTGAAGGACTGTACGAGCTGAGTCCATTTGACAAACTGGAAAGCAAAAATGCAGACATGTTTATTCCCGCCAGCGTTTATAGAGAGGGCGATGGTTTCGCCTACGAAAAGTTTTTAAAAAGCGCCGGTAATTTTGAAAAATTAGAGGCGGCTCGATCCGCTTTTAAAAGCGAGCCATTTGAATTTCCGAAGATGCTGATAAAATTTGAGACCATTCGTCCGGGAGAGACGGCAACAACAAGAACGGTGGATTATTCTATTCAGGCCTGTGTCCGAAACACTCTGACTTCATCCTTTGTAAAAGACGAGCTATTTTATGTCGATTATCTTACTGACAATAAGACTCTTGAATTAGAAAAGGATTTTTATACTCATGAAAATGAAATGAACTCTGCAGGCAATAAAGAATGGTGTCGACCCGATGGATCATCGCCCAAGTCTGGGCAGGACTGTAGGCCATTATCGAAAACCGATCAAGATGGCTGCCTTCGAATCATGGGTCATGTGACTCACAAGTACTACAAGCCAGAAGAGCTGTTTTTTCCGACCATTCGTATTCGGCATGTGGCGAGCACTTATTCCAAAGAATTGGTTTTGGCGATTAATCCATGGGATTTGTTTGCGACTTTTGGACGAGACCGTCGTGAACTGACTGATGACTACGTGGAGGCATCAAAAAAGAGGGAAAAAATAGCCTCTCTACTTTATGTTCCCGCGTTTAGCTATCATACTTTGCGTTTCCGCTACGAAATTGATGAGTTTATGAATCTTGTCGTAAAAAAAGTATTGCTACTTAAGCTTGAACCTAAAGTCTTGAGGTATTCGAGTATTACCGATGGACGAAAAAATATTGGGCAATTGAGAGACGGAATCTATCTTCTTAAGTTGGCTGTTCAAAAGGACTACCTCGATCCGGCGGCTGAGGGAGTCGTTATTGGATTTGATCAGGACCAAAAGAAGACATACGTTGAAGCTCCCGAGAAGGCAAAGACTCGTGAATATATCAATGGCATCAAGAAGCTGGTTCGTGTTCAAAATGGAGAAATCATTACTCCAGTTGAAATAGCAGTCCGTGATTTGCGGTTATTGAGAATTCGCTCAAACATGTTGATACAACTTGAAACGATTGATGAAAAAAAATTAATTATGTCCGCAATTATTCATGCTAACCTTAAAAACCATATTGCCAAAGGCAATGTCGGAGGGGTTGTCCGAGAACAAAGGGATAAATTGCTGAAGGACATGACGTATTCTCTGAGTTCCTTCCTCTGGGCAGGAAGACAACAGGGAAACCTATCAGTTCCCAAAAAAACGAGGGAAACCTGCCAGATATTTATCAGACCACTTCCAAAAGGTATCTTGCTGAGATCGACCATCTCGGGTCTGGTGTGACGCAAGAATTTCTTGCTAAGATGAAGGCTGAGGCCATTAAGGCCTATAAAACGAATGATGTTTCATTTATGCCGGTTGCTCCTTACGTAGATCTCGACTCCCTGCGGGATTTGGATTCGGGTATGGCGCCACGCAGTTTCTCTGGGCCGGTCACGCTCCTATTGAATTCTAATATGTCATATATCCGTCCTCTGGATAATCTCGATGAATCATTCTGTGAGGAAACAGACGATTGTCGGGAAGTCAGCAAGACAATTGATGAATTGACAGGGGAGAGAAAGCGAAAATTGAGGATCGCGATTATCGAGACTCACCTCTCTTCGGTTCAATCAGGCATCTCACCTCGATAAACGTAGATGCAATTCTTCAAAGGATGACGGTTCTGGAGGAGGAGTATCGCAAGAACAATACAATTTCGAGTCTGCTGTATAATTTTATCAATCAAACCGGACTTGATTATGTATCGCTTGGAGATATTCCATTACAGCGATTCGACCAAGAAAAGTGCTCATCCCTGAGAGAGTATTCAATCAACGAAGAAAAGTGTTTGGTTCCGGCGCCGGAGGCCTCAACTCCTCTTGAGAATTTTCTTTCAGATCTGAACAATCAAAGAGCAGACACTTACTATCAAATGCCGGGCGAAAATGTCGATAGAAGTGACATTGAAAAATTGATTGAGACCGGTGAGATTGATCCTCGTGTCGACTCTCGATTTTGTGATCTCTTTGGACGACAGATGAACAAGCTTTGGAAGGAATGGGATCCGCGCGGGTTAACTGTGGTCGCGGATTGGTTGAAGGGGATAGGCGGAGCCTGTGTGGATCGGCAAAGAAATCATGACGGGGTTTCTGTCGGTGTCTTTTCGTTTGGGAAAAGATCACCTGGACTTATTTTTGAACAAAAATTGAAAATTCTGAAGACTGGGAGGTATCGGTTTAAGGGTGGCAAACCCATGAATATCAGTGTGGGTGTCAATTTTGGAGTAAATTACAACAAGTCATTTTCTGGAGGCTGGAACTATAATATTTTTGGTGAAATTCCAATTCTTGGATCTATTCTCAGGTTTTTTTCTTTGAAAGAAGAGAGAACTCGTTCAAATACAAATGGGACGTCAGTTGGAGAAGGGGCTTACCTTGCTATGCAGGAAGCCACAATGGATGTTGAAATTCTTGAACATGAAAAATGCCTTATTGTGAGGCCACATCCGGATCTCGTAACATCGATCGTAGATCGTATGAATTTTAGTGTTAAGGATGTGGCGATGAAAATCCGTGATCGTGTAAAATTTAAAATGGGACTTTCCAAATTGGACCATGGAAAAACAATGGATCTAGGGGGCGATGCTTCTGAAAAAGAGCTGGTGTTGGGTCAGTTCCTTCGGGGGATCATGCTTTGTGGAGACAAGAAAATCAAGGAGCCCACCCCTGTTCGAGAGAAATATTACTATTTTAGCCAGCATTTTACAGAAGGGGATCTGCTTGATAGTGCCGATCTCTACAATCACCCCTGGTTGCTGGCCTTGCGTGGCAAAAGGGATTTTCAGGGATTTATGGCGGTTGTAAAGGCGGTTCCTTACAATTGGAATTTTTCTGAAGTCGCGAAGACAGAAGGTTGGTCAATTGACCATATGATAAGGTCTTATCGGCAGGTTCATCCCACTTTTCCAGGCCTCTACTCAATCTTAGAGGAAGAAGGAAAGGCGGCTCTGTATCCTTTGAACGACAAACCCGCCGACTCTTTTCGTAACGGAGTCTTAGATGGGAAGAAGAATGCCGAAGAAAGAAAAGATCCTTAAGAAATATTTTTAGTATCGAATTCGCGCCTTGCCGTGGCTGGGGCTGATGGCGTTTTCAATTTCTGGTGAATTCTCAGGCGATTTAGGTCGAGAAAATGTTTTGTGAAAGAACTCGATGTCCCAGCCTCCGTTTACTTTAGTGAAATCTCCAAAGACTTGCACGCGGTAAGAAGTGCTGGAATTTTCGCGCGACTCCTCTCCCAAAAATACGGAGGGTCTAGGTCCAGAAACTATAATCACTGACTGATCAATCGTAGAAATCTGAGGATTGAGACCGCTGTTCAATGAAGAAGAGACCACGGAAAAAAACGAAACGCCAGATCGATCTATGTAGTCAAGTGTTACATCATGGTTCCAGATACTCCCGCCGGGACCGGTATAGGTCGGAGTGCTGGCTTTGATGTTATTGATGGGTATGGTAGGTGGGGGTTCGGGAACAGGCTCGCCTTCTTGCCGTTGAGCGAGGTTAGTGTCTGAGTCTTTTGACTTGTCTCTTGAGCAGCTGGAACCAAAGAGAATGACGAGTCCGAATGTTGCTATAAGGCCGAAGTTAAGTGCCCCTTTCATAAAAGTCCCCCCGGAAAATAGTCTAAATGGGATACCGTCGCTTGTGCCACGGCTCATGGTTTACCCCAAAAAGAAAAAGCTGGAACAATGAAGACAGTGTGCATATCTGGGGACAAAAAAAGAGCCTGTAACCTCCTGTTTTGACTGAGTGGCGATGTTGAGGAACTAACTAAATGTCTTATTTTTGGACAATTATGCTGCTAAAGAGCTGGGAGAGGTGAGCGACAATTCTTTTGCTTGCGCCTCCTTTTTGAAGGACTTCGCGTGCTATCTGTTTGCTGATGAGAGCGTGGGATTCTGGTATTGAAAGCCAAATCTTTAGTTTTTGGGTCCATTGCTCAGTGGATTCAATCACCTCAACCATTTTTAAGCCGTCGACATCAGCAAGCTTTTTGCTAATGTCGACGGCTGGGATTTTCTTAAATTCGATGGCTTCACGGTTGTTGTGATGATGAGGGCCAACAAATGTGAGTGACCCAGATCCCAATGGCTCCATCACACTATGGACGGAGTTTCGAAACGAGCCGCCGACAAAAGCGAGATGACCCCAAGAGTAGAGGTCAGCTAAAATCCCAAGTTCATCTATCAGGAGAACAGCATTTGGTGTCCATTGGTTCGCCTGAGAGTAGCGCAGTGATTGCAGGCCGAGTGCTGAAAGGCGATGTTCCAAATTCGCAAGGTGCTTATTTGTGGGCTCATGTGGGGCAATCATCAGCCTCAGCTGGCCGCTCTCAACAAATGGGCATAGGCTCGCAAGAAGAACCTCTTCATCTTCTGGCCAGGTCGACCCAGCAATGAGCACGGAGTCTCCAGCTGTCGGTTTAAACTCCAATTTAAGGGCGTTGGGGTGAGCCAGACGAAAGTGAACCTGATCGTACCGAGCATCTCCCGTAACATAATGTTTGTTGTTGTTGTGTTGAGTGATCTGACTCAATTGATCTTGGTCCTCCTGGGTGACCACGTGAACCTCATCTAGAAGTGGAATGAGAAGTCGCAAGAGTTGTCTGGAAAAAAAGGACTTCATTTTTTTTTCGGAGAAGGTCGCGCTAAAGAGCATCGAGGGAACTTGCGCTCTTCGGCACTGAAAGAGCAGCTCTGGCCAAAGGTCCGTGCGAGCAATCAGAAGAATTTTTGGTTTCCAAAGCTGAATAAAGCTTTGAGTGGCCGCTTGAGTATCCAAGGGGAGGGGCTCATGCCAGTCGACATTTTTAGTGGTTGCAATGTTTTTAAAGTGGCTTGGAGAGAAGTAGGTCACCAGAATCGGAACATTTGGTTCACGCTCTTTCAATTCGCGAATCAGGCTTTTGGCATATTCGAATTCTCCAGATGATGCGTGAATCCAAACTGGTTGTACTTTTCCCATCCATTGAGGCTTTGGGCGTCTTGAGCTCTCTTGTCGAAGGCGAAAGCTTCTTCGTATTTTCGGTGAAAGCCAGAGTCCAAAAGTAAAAAGGATCGTCAGCATCAGAGGGACGGCTAGCCAGCGATAGAGCCACAAAAACAGAAGAAAAAACGGACTGATTTTTTTCTTAATCACAAAAGAGAACCTCGGAGAGTGGTTGATACGAGCTGGGGAGAAATATCAACCAAACACTTTTTATAAATAGGTTGAGAGCATTTTCCCCGTCCATCCTTTGTGCAGGGCCGACAAGGGAGATCAATTTCGATCAGCTTCGAATTTTTCCAGGAAGGAAATCCAAAGGCCGTTGGTCCAATGAGAGCAAAAGTGGGCTTGTTCAAATAATCACTCAAATGGAGAACGCCCGTGTCTCCGCTGACGACAGCCTTTGCTTCTCGGATGAGCCGAGAGGTCTCAAGCCAAGAGAGCTTTCCCGCTAAATTGACCGTTCGATCCGGAAACATTTTCTGAATGACTGAGCAGAAATCATCAGCCGGTCCCCCCACGACAATAAAAATGCGCTCTTCCATTTGCCGAATGAGTTCAGTCCAGGACTCAATTGGCCAACGCTTCATCTCCCACGCGGCCGAGGGCGCGACAATGATCGCTTCAGACAATTTAAAATCTGGGTGATGAAGAGAAGAGAATAGGTTTTCAGGTAGCTCTGGAAGTCGAAGATCACGTTCAAGGGATTCTTGCCACCTGATATTCCATTTTTCCAGAGGCAGAACAAATGACCGGGAGGCGCGAAAGGGCCAAGGCAGAACTTTCCATCCAAGCCTTAATAGGAACCATCGTTTGATCCGGTGTTTTTTGCGTCTCAGAAATGAAGGTCCGCCAAAAAATGGAAATAACAGAATCCAAGTCAAAAGGTGTGATCGAAGATTACAATGAGCATCATAAATATGAGTGTAGTTTTCAGACCTCATCTTCTTTGCCAGTTTCCACAACCCGAGCCAACCGCTCTTGCGATCAAGACTCAAAATTCGATGGATTTTTGGGTGAGAAGAAACAAGATCAGCTGAGTCACTTCTCACGGCCCAGTGAATTTCAGCTTGGGGGAAGCCATTGGCTAAATGATCCGCCGCCGAAAAACACTGGACAATGTCTCCAAAGCTAGAAAAGCGAAGAATCAGAATTTTTTCAAAATGCATGCCGAGGACATTACCGCAAAATGAGGATCTGTCCAATAAAAGGTCAGGGGGGATGTTGACCACATAGGGCCCTGGTGTCTAAATAGGGAAATTGTGTTTCATACATGAAGGAGCCTTTTATGTCTTCTGCAACTGCTGCCATCCCGAAGTTCAAGGACCTGACTCCGCCTCGAGAGGGAGGGACCATTGTGTTTTTGCAGGGTCGGTTCAGTGTTCCCGATCATCCCATTGTCCCTTTTATCGAAGGAGATGGAACAGGGCCTGATATTTGGCGGGCTTCAAAAATGGTTCTCGATGCAGCGGTGCAAAAATCATATCAGGGAAAGAAAAAGATTGCTTGGTTTGAAGTTTATGCTGGAGAGAAGGCGTTCAAGAAGTATGGGAATTGGCTTCCTGACGATACAATTGAGGCCTTTCGTCATTATTTGGTTTCGATTAAGGGTCCCTTGACAACACCAATCGGTGAGGGGATGAGGTCTTTAAATGTGGCTATACGTCAGATTTTGGATCTCTACGTCTGTTTGCGTCCTGTCTGCTACTTTGAAGGAGTTCCCTCTCCTGTAAAAAAGCCGGCAGATGTAGACATGGTGATCTTCAGAGAGAATACCGAAGATATTTATGCAGGAATTGAATTTGCGCAAGGGACTGAGGACGTCAAAAAAGTTTTAAATTTCTTGAAGGAATCTTTCCCGGCTTCTTACAAGAAAATCCGATTTCCTGAAACCTGTGGAATTGGAATTAAACCTGTTTCCCGGGAGGGAACAGAGAGGTTGGTTCGATCGGCAATTGAATATGCCATCGCTCAGAAGAAGAAGTCGGTGACCTTGGTGCATAAGGGCAATATCATGAAATACACGGAGGGTGGTTTCAGGAATTGGGGCTATGCTTTGGCCGAAAAGGAATTCGGAGACCATATCTATTCTTGGAACAAATGGGAGCAGACAAAAAAGAGCAAAGGGGAAGAGGCCGCCAATGCGGAGCAATCCGAAGCTTTGGCGAGAGGAAAAATACTGATTAAAGACGCCATTGCTGACATTGCGCTTCAGCAAGTCTTAACCCGACCCAAGGAGTTTGATGTCATTGCGACGCTGAACCTCAATGGAGATTATCTTTCGGATGCCTTAGCTGCTCAGGTGGGAGGGATCGGGATTGCCCCTGGTGGAAATATCAACTACCAGACGGGTCATGCTGTTTTTGAAGCCACTCACGGAACCGCTCCGAAGTATGCCGATCAGGACAAGGTGAATCCCGGCTCGGTTATTCTTTCAGGAGAGATGCTTCTCCGTCATATTGGCTGGAATGAAGCTGCTGATTTGGTGATATCAGGACTTGAAGGGGCGATTGGGGCTAAGACGGTGACCTACGACTTTGCTCGTCTCATGACAATGGAAGGAGCAAAGGCTGTTAAAGAAATCAGTTGTTCTCAATTTGGCGAGGCCGTCATCAGTCACATGGGTTAAGTGTGCGCGGCGGTTCTCCCAAGATTCTGTAAGCCAGAGATCCTGAGTCATGTGGCGTTAACTTAGGAGTCTTCTTCTATTAAAAAAAAAAGGGAAAGGGATAAAAGGGGGGGGGGGGGGGGCCCAACCCCCCCCGGGGCGGACCCCCCAAAAGGGGGGGGCGACTGTTGCTCGTCGGTTGGTTCTTTGCAATTTTTTTAACCATCGACGCTCAGCTTTTCATTGGTGAGTCCGCAGATCAATGAATTTTTATCAGGATTTTGATTGAACTTGCACGGCTGGCAGGTGCCAAATCCTCTGAGACCATTTTTCTTTTGGAGTGGCGCAAGCATTGTCTTTAGCGCTGGATCAAGTTAGCCGGGTAAAGTTTTGACAGGCTGGAAAGCCCATGGTCTACTAATAGATAATTTTATAGTGGGTAACCAATAGACAAACCAAAATGCAGAGGTTACCTTGGCAAGTCAAAATTTTATATACGGAGCGCTTTCAGAAATCAAAGGATTTGCCCTGTTTAAAGGGCTGAGTGACGATGTAATTCTGAATCTCTGTGCCACTTCAGAAATCAAAATTCATAAGCATAAAGAACAGGTTTTCGCTTTCGGGGATCCCGCTTCTTGTTTTGGAATAGTTTTATCTGGAGCGTACAAGCTGTCACGCATAGCAGTTTCGGGAGAGGAATCTGTCATTCACTTCTCATCCCCTGGCGACGTAGTTGCCGCTTTAGTCATGCCGCAGGTTAAGCCTGTTTACCCGGTCAATGTAAAAGCCATGGGCCCGTCTCGGATTCTGCTGATACATAGAGACATTTATATTCAAAATTGGCTAAAAAATCCAGAATTGATCACTCGAATCCAAGGTCTACTATCGACACGCATGAGTCGTTTACAGAATCAAAAAGTCATGCAACGAGCCCCGCTTCAATCTAAAGTGGCTGCCATGCTGTTACAACTCGTTGCTAAAGACACAATTGAAGATGAGCTTGAAGTTCCTTTGCCACTTACTCGCAAGGAAATTGCAGATACACTTGGCGTCACAGTAGAATCAGTAATTCGTGTCATGAGTGAGTGGGTCAAAAAGGGCTATATTATTACGACCGACCAACACATTAAAATTTTAGAGCCCAACATTCTTATAGCTCAAGTTGAGGATTGAGATGTGACCTGATCTGAAGATTCCGATCCATTCCAAATGTAAGAAGCGTCGTGACAAATCCTTCCAAAAATGAAGGAAGGCGCGCATGTTCTTCTAAAATTTTCGTAAGTCCGCGCGGTTTTGGGGTGCTGCCGGAATGGAATCTGATTTTTTAAGTAAAATCCGCATTGACACTTTCAAAGGCGGTAACCAATGACTTCCAAATTTTCGGCAAAAAATAAGGGAGAAATTGGGGGCCGGGGGGGGCGGGAAAAAATTCCCCCCCGGGAAATTTCTCTGGGGGGGGGGGGGGGGGGTTTTTGGGGGGGGGGCGGGTGGGGGGGGTCCCCCGGGGGGGGGGCCCCCGTTTTCGCCCCGTTTTTTTTTCCCCCCAGGGAGGGGGGGGGGCGCCCCTTCTCCCCCGGGGGGGGGGGGTTGGCCCACTTTCCGGGGGTTTTTTTTTTTTTTTTTTTTTTTTTTTTTTTGGGGGGGGTTGCGGGGGTTTTTTTTTTTTTTTTTTTTTTTGGGTTTTTTTTGGGGGTTTTCCCCCCGGGCGCAAGGGATCGATGGCCTTTGGAGTTGCAGGGCAGATGGAGAAGGCCCGATGCCGTCCCAACATCTCGTTTGACCGGGTTTTGGGGTCGGGGCCGATGGGGGGGGGGGGGGGGGGGGGGGGGGTTGGCAGTTCTTACGGAATGGAAATCCCGTTTAGCCGCACCAAAACAAATGGAAAAGTACTTCCAATTTTGTGAAATCGGAAGACTTTTCCGATGTTGAAAGCCAAGAAGAAGATCCACATTGAGATGACAGATGAGAAGCTTCACGGCTGATTGACGAGATTGAGAGCTCAAACTTAACGGAAGAAACTCGTCAAGAATTAATCTCTCTCAGAGCCTTTTGAATTAGATCTTTGTGGGACTGAAAAGGCCACCATCGCCAGATTGCGCAAGATATTTGGAAAGCAATCAGGAAAGTTCAACAAAAGACCTCAGGAGAAAAAGCCTGCTCATGGGAACACCGAGGCAGTGGTCGCCATGGCCACGATCATTACCCATGGCCAGTGTCCAAAGCCCCGGACTGTCAAAAAGGAGGGTGTACAACTGGAATCCAGGCATTTATGTGCGCGTGACGGGCAATCCGCCACTTTCAGTGAGCGTCAAGCCCAGAAACTTCGTTGTAACCTTGTGGCAAAATATTTGAGGCTGGTTTATGAAAAGGGGAGGAAAATTCGGCCCTGATAGCCTTCTTCACTATAAGTCCTCTGCCATTTTACCGTCTTGAAAAGTTACAGAAAGTCGGCCGGGGCTGACTCTGCTCCCCCCCCCGGGGAGTCCCCCGGGAGATCTAGAAAAAGGCATGTACACCACGGGCATTCTCTGAAACTCCAGAGGGAAAATCATTCTATTTTACCGGAAGGAAATACAGTGGAGAGAATTTGGAAGAGCTCCTGACTCGGCGGCAAAGTCAGGGTCCCATTGCCATCATGCAGATGCTCTGAATATGAATAATATCAAAGACCGAGCCCAGGAGATATTGAAATACCTGTCTCACCCACGGTCGGAGGCATTTAAGGATTCGAGCAGGACTTTAAAAGAGAAAGCGAATTTTGCTGGGCCTTATCTCAGGTCTATGCAAACGAACGGCACTGTAAAATGTGAATTTTCCCCGAAGAGCGCCTCCAATACCACCAAGAGAAGTGCCCAGCCGATGGGGGCTCAAAACCTGGATTGACAAGTATTTCCCAACAAACTCGCTGAGCCCAATTCAAAACTAGGAGCCGGCGTCAAATACAGCAGAAGCATTGGAAGGGGCTCACCGCATTCCGCCACCCAGGAGCCCCCATCGACACAAATCCTCGAGCAACAGCCGTCCCTTCAAACCGAAAAACCTCTTCTTTAAGTGAATACGGGCCTTCGTGGGCGACATTCCTCTCAGTTATAAAAACTTGACATCAGTGAGGCCAACGCTTTTGACTATATGGTGTCCATTCAAAAAAACTTTGAACTGGTCAGGTCCAACCCTGATAACTGGATGCCATGGAACTACACACAAAATTTCGAAGTAGTCATTCACGGTCAATGAACGGATACGGAGGATTGCTTCCTTCAGCTAAAACCAATGTGCTTTGATTGTTCATACCCTTGAGGCTAGGGCAAAAATTATTGAACTTGTATGATCTAGATCATACTTGCTTTGTGCTACTTCCGCTAACCTTAAAACTCGAATAAATTTAAAAGGAGCGTTTGATGATAGAAAGTGTAATCTATATTCCGTCTTTTGAAGGTGAATACAAAACCGGTCTTATTTTTTCGATGATCGAGGGTCTAAAACTTGGAAAAAATCTTAAATTTATTTGCGATAAATCACCAGTAGAGCTTGAAAACCTACTTCAAGAGTCAGGACTAAAAAACGTAGCTTGGACGTCGCGAACAGTCGATACTGGAAAGTGGGAACTGTTAATTCACAAAGATGATCCATTGAATTCAGCATCGGTAGGGTGTTGCGGAATGTGCGGCGGACATCAAATAGAAAAACCTGGAGGCTGAAAATGCTTTCAAAATCACAAGCAAAGGCTTTTTTTGTCCTTGGGACCGCTGCGTTTTCTGCAATCTTCATTGGTTTGACAATAGATACGTTTCAAAGAATTCCAAAGCAAACAAATGCAAATCAGCTCACAGATTCAGCTATTCGAGGCAAGCATCTTTTTGATAAAAAGAACTGTATGGGCTGTCATACTATAATGGGAGAGGGTGCATATTATGCTCCCGAGCTTACGAAGGTTATAGATCGCAGAGGCGAAGCGTTCGTCAAAGCCGTCTTAAAAGACCCTGAGGCGATGTACCCTGGTCAAAGAAAAATGATAAATTACAAATTTAATGATCAAGAAATCGAAGACCTTGCTTCGTTTTTAACTTGGGTTGGAAAGATGGATCTAAATGGATTTCCTCCAAAGCCAGATCTGATTGCAACGGCAGGTTATGGAGCGGGTAGCAATCCCCTCGAAACAGTAAAACAACCTCAAATTTTTGGTCAAGTGTGTACGGCATGCCACGCCCTAAATGGCCGTGGCGGAAATGTTGGACCGGCTTTAGATGGGGTTGGTTCAAAATTTGATATTCAGTATATTACTCAATGGCTAAAAGATCCTGCCGCAATCAAAACGGATACTAAAATGCCCAAATTACCTCTTTCTGACAAAGATATCGCTGAGCTTGCGACTTATTTATCAAGCTTAAAAGGTGAAACAAAATGAAATATCAGTCACAAAAAGTAGCTTATTGGTTTTTTACAGTTTGTATGTTGCTGTTCGGATTGCAGATTGTTTACGGATTCATTATGGCTTTTGCTCATATGGGGTTGGATGGTCTGCACAACATTATTCCATTTAACGTTGCACGTGCAACACATACAAACTTGCTAGTCATGTGGTTGCTGTCTGGATTTATGGGTGCCGCATACTACATCATTCCTGAAGAATCAGAACGTGAAGTACTTTCAGTTAAATGGGCCTACATTCAGCTAATTGCCTTTGTAATCGTGGGAGTGACCGCGGTGATAGGCTTTCACCTCCAATGGTGGGAAGGTCGAAAGTTTTTAGAAATTCCGCGGCCACTTGATTATTTAGTTGTGGTTGATGTTCTGTTATTTATAGGACTTATCGGTGGTACAATTTGGAAAGGCAAGCGCCACACAACGACAAGTCTGGTCTTATTTTTTGGTCTACTTACAGCTGCATTATTATACCTACCAGGAATGATTGAAACTGACAATCAAACGCACGACTCTTACTGGAGATGGTGGGTTGTACACCTTTGGGTTGAAGGTGTTTGGGAACTCATCATGGGTGCCATCTTATCGTTTCTATTAATTAAGTTGACTGGGGTTGACAGGGAGCTGATTGAGAAGTGGCTGTATGTCATCGTCGGGTTCACATTTTTGAGCGGTATTCTAGGAACAGGTCATCACTACTATTATATTGGAACACCAAGATATTGGCTTATGATTGGCGGAATATTTAGTGCTCTGGAGCCCATCGCATTTTTAGGAATGGCCATATACGCTATTGCTATGGCTCGAAAAGGTAAGAAAATTATTGATAATAGCACTGCATTGTTGTGGACACTTGGTACGGCAATAATGTCATTTGTTGGCGCAGGTTTCTTAGGATTTGCCCATACGAGACCTCAGGTTAATATGTACACACACGGCACATTGGTAACTGCAATGCATGGGCACATGGCTTTTTGGGGCGCCTACGCCTGTTTAGTACTTGCGATTATCACCTATACAATGCCGTACATGACTGGTCGAAAACTACAAGACACTAAGACCAACGTATTTGCGTTCTGGACATCAAACATTGGAATGACAGCAATGACTGTGGCATTCGGTATTGCTGGAATTGCGCAGGTCTATCTAGAGCGTAAAATGGGGCTTGATTTTTTATTAGTACAAAAAGAAATTGAGGTTCACTTCTTAGGGCTGGTCATAGCAGCGACACTATTTACTGCGGGGATCATAGCCTATATCTGGAACTTTATCAGATTTGGTCTACCCGTTGGTGAAATTGAGAAAATGTAATGATGAAGGAAGCGAACTCCGAGCCGATGTATATTTCGACCGACAACGAAATAGAGGTTTTTGAACACTGTTTCAAGCTTCAATTACCTCTTCTTCTAAAAGGGCCTACTGGCTGCGGAAAATCGCAGTTTGTTGAATACATGGCAAAGAAGACAAATCGCCCATTGATCAAAGTTTCATGCCACGAAGACACGAATGCGGCTGACTTAATAGGGCGATTTTTAATTCAAAACGGAGAAACTGTTTGGCAAGATGGCCCCGTCAGCAGAGCTATTAAAACCAACGCACTTTTATATTTGGATGAATTTGCAGAGGCTCGTGAAGACGTTGTCGTGGCGCTACATCCCTTGACGGACCATCGCCGCGAAATTTATATCGATAAGATAAACTCTACAATCCGCGCAAATTCTGAATTCATGTTGATCGCTAGCTACAATCCTGGCTATCAAAAAGGACTAAAAGAGATTAAACCATCAACGAAACAGCGTTTCGTCGTTGTCGCAATGAATTACCTTTCGATGGAAAGGGAAAAAGATCTCTTGATAAAGTTAGCGGGTGTTGATGTGAAATGTGCGCAGCTCCTTGCGCAACTCGCACACAAGATTCGATCTAAAGAAGATCTAATGTTGAAGGAAACGATATCGACTAGACTGCTTGTAAATGCGGCCCTAATGATTCGTGAGGGGATGAATTCCCGCAAAGCCTGTCATGTTGCGATTTCAGAGGTTCTTAGTGATGATCGCCAAATCGTAGAATCACTAAATGATTTTATCAATCTGCACATATAATTATGGAAACGATTTTTTCCCGCTTTTGGAAAACACAATCTGATAGGAATAAACTGACACCAGGATATCAGTCTTTAGATGATTTAATGACAAAGTTTAATATTTTTACAAAAATGGTCTCTCCATTTGAAATGAATGGTGATATTGGTGGAAGTCTATGGTCAGTCGGTTTCGTGGATACAGATTTATTACTTCCTAAGGATATTTGTTGGACCCCCGACCAAAAATTAAACACAAATTTAGTGCAGTTGCTAATTTTGAAATCGGTCGCTATTAAAGCGCTCGGCCTAAAATTCAAATTTAATGATAGAGAACGGGTCGCACCTCGGCTGTATATTCTATCGAAAATGCCTCTTATCAATTCCTGGCTTGACCAACAATTTCCACAATTCTTTGAATTTGAAAGACAAAGCTATTTGCAACTTGAGGTCTTCTTGCCTAGAAAAAATAGCTCTGTTTTGGCGTATTGGCGAAAACAAATTTCTAGTCGAGCGATGACTTTGAATCTGGACTCTGAAGTTGGATTTAAAGATCTAATTAGTCAGCAAAAAAGAAACGATACAGTGCCAATCTATTTACACTCTTGTGTTCCGTTGCCGTATCGTGAGCTGAGCCTATCTTCTTCAGGCTCGATATCCTCATCGGACCGACCGAGTTCAGATAATAAAACTCAAAAAAAGCGTCGCCAAAAGGAGTTTGTAGAAGAAGCTGATTTAAGTAAACAAGGGCCAGCGAACCCTATTTTGCATAGCTTTGAGAAAATGGAGACTGCTGATGACTACGACGGAGGCCGCCGTGTGGAATCCGGGGATGACGAACTTGATGCTCATAGCAACTCATTGGATGAGCTTGAACTAAACAGGCACACTTCCGTCGGCGAGGCATCTTCGCTTTATCACCAAGACAGTCCTCAATTCAAATCACAAAATGCGAATTCAGATCAGAGCCATTTTTTCCAAAGTCACCAATATCACGAATGGAATTTTAGAGAAAATAGGTACTTAAAATCATTTTGCTCAGTATTTCCAATTCTGCCATGTGAGCTACAGGAAAGTGAAGGCTTCAAAAAAATAGTCTTAATAAAATACAAGTTACTGATTGCCGAATGGAAAGCCAAAATTAATTCGATTGTAAATACTCCAAGATGGAAGAATAGATTAATCCATGGTTCCGAAATCGATTTGGATAGTATGATCAGATTGAAGCCAGAACTAAATCTTTTTTCAGGAAGGCCACGTGTTTTCTCAGAAAAGCGAAAAAATGAAAGTGATATTTCGGTTTTGGTACTTGCTGATGTATCCTATTCCACAGACACTTGGATAAATGGCCAAAAAGTAATCGACATAATAAAAAATTCTATCGCAGTTGCTAGCTTTGTATTTGAGGATATCTTTGACAAGGTGAGTGTCGCCATTACCAGTAGTCAAACAAGAAAAAAAATTGAATATAGAGAGCTCAAAAAATTCGATGAAACTTGGATTCATTTTTTTCGACGGTCGCATGAAATAGTACCACACCAATACACTAGGCTGGGGCCTGCCATTCGGCACGCAATTAAAATTCTCTCAATTGAAAATTCGACGAAGCCAATCCTTATTTTGATTACCGATGGTAAGCCAACCGATTTAGACCCCTACGAAGGCTCCTATGGCCAACAGGACGTTCGCAAAGCAATCGAAGAGGCAAAAAATAAAGGTATAAATGTACTTACACTAACTATTTCAGATTTTGACCCTGTTTCATTGAAAAGAACATTCGAACGCCCTTGTCCAATTAAAAATCCTGACGACTTTTGTCGCGAAACCTTTCAGTTTATTTGGAAACTGTGCCTGAAGGGTAAATAAATAGGTTATTTGCAAGTGCATATGATTTATATCATATCGACATCCTAGAGAAACTCGGTACAATTTGCCCATATACACAAAATTACTGGAGTTTCTATGAAAGAATACTTGCTTGCGGTCTCAATTTTACCATTTTTTATCGTCAGTAATCAGTCGTTTGCCGATAGTGCAAAAGGCGAAATTGCAACTCTGACAGCTCCGCCATTTGTGCCGCCGCCAATTACAAGAAAAACCTCTGCTAAATTGATTGTAAACCTTGAAGTGGTCGAAAAGAAAATGAAAATCGCTGATGGAGTAGATTACACGTTTTGGACCTATGGAGGAACCGTTCCCGGAAGTTTTATTCGAGTCCGAGAGGGTGATTCTGTCGAATTTCACTTAAAAAATCATCCATCGTCTAAAATGCCACACAATATCGATTTACATGCGGTTACTGGCCAAGGTGGAGGCGCAGGAGCGTCCTTTACTCTCCCAGGCCATGAAAGTGTCTTCTCATTTAAGGCAATTAACAAAGGACTCTACGTTTATCACTGTGCGACTGCTCCGGTAGGAATGCATATAGCAAATGGTATGTATGGTTTGATTTTAGTAGAGCCAAAAGAGGGTCTGCCTAAGGTTGATCGCGAGTACTATGTTATGCAAGGCGACTTTTATACCAAAGGTAAATTCGGCAAACAGGGCTACCAACCTTTTGATATGGAAAAAGCAATTGACGAAAGACCGACTTATGTTGTTTTCAATGGATCAACCAGTTCAATGACCGGAGACAACGCTCTAAAAGCAAGAGTGGGCGAAACTATTCGTTTATTTGTCGGCAATGGCGGGCCAAATTTGGTTTCATCCTTTCATGTCATTGGAGAAATTTTTGATAAGGTCTATAAAGAAGGGGCATCTGAATTCAATACAAACGTTCAGACAACTTTAGTGCCTGCCGGTGGCTCAGCCATCGTTGAGTATAAAGTTGAAGTGCCAAGCAATCTCGTGCTTGTAGATCATAGTATATTTCGCACCTTTAATAAGGGTTCCCTGGGACTTATGAAAGTCGAAGGCGCAGAAAATTTGGAAATATATTCTGGTAAAACAGCAGACAATGTCTATTTGCCTGAAGGCGGTGCCATTCAAAAAGTGACTGACAAGGAAATTGTCAGTGTGGCGGCAACGCTTGAAGATCAGATTAAGTTTGGAAGAAATATTTACCAGCAGAACTGCGCCGCCTGCCACCAAGCAGATGGCAAAGGTATTCCTGGAGCATTTCCCCCATTGGCATCCGCAGATTATTTCAATGCGGATTGGAAGCGTGCCATTGATGTCGTTAAAAACGGGAAAACTGGCGCGATCACTGTAAATGGAACACCCTATAACGGTGTTATGCCATCGCTAGGGCTAAGTGAAGAGGACATTGCCAACGTGCTGACTTTTGTCTCTCACTCTTGGGGAAATAAAAACGTGTGTTTAAGAAATCTGATGTTTCTGCGGTACAGCTAAAAAAAGAAAAAGCTGCGGAGCACTAGATGAGCTTGCTAATCAGTAGTTTTTTAATAATTGCTTTTACAACAAGCTCATTAAAAGCTTCTGAATTAGTAACGGTTCCAAAGGGAAAGGTTGAGGCCATATGGCTATCACCAGTTTCAAAAAAGGCAAAAGTAAAATCGAATAAAGTTATAATTGCGGTCGACGCCTTTAGAACTCAAATCTATCCAGTAACAGTTACGCAATTTAGAGAATTTCTTGGAATACATCCGGAGTGGTCTAAAAGCAATACCTCCTCGTTATTCAAAGACGACTACTATCTGCGTGATCTTGAAACAGCTCCAGAAAAAGCACCGGTCACATTTGTTACCTGGTTTGCTGCAAGAGCTTATTGTGAGTCGTATGGACTTCGATTGCCAACAATTAACGAATGGGAATATGCCGCGGCTGCATCGGAGTCAAATAGGAATGCTAATCGTGAAGAAAAATTTTTGCGACGTATTCTGAATTGGTACGGCGAACCTCAGGGTGAGCGACTCAAAGATGTGGGCAGCATCTATAAAAATGTTTACGGCATCTGGGATATGCACGGATTAATTTGGGAATGGGTTGATGATTTCAACTCTAGCTTTGTAACCGGAGAGAGCCGTGAGGATAGCTCTTTTAATAAGGATATGTTTTGCGGGGCAGGAGCGCTTTCGTCAGCAGACAAAGAAAACTATGCTGCGTTTATGCGATTCGCATTCAGATCAGGTCTCAAAGGTAAAAGTGCCGTTTGGAATTTGGGATTTAGATGTGTCCGATAGGGGGTTTTATGTATCTATTTAATTTAGTAAAAAAAATTTCAATCTTTTTGATGTTTTCGCTTGTCGCACAAAACGCTGTTGCGGAATCGTTATACGATCTTAAAACAAGCTGGCGGGACACAGAAAATAATAGAACGGATGTATCTATCGCAAAAGGATCTTATACGATCATCGCGATGGTTTACACAGGATGTGCACACGCCTGCCCGCTGACAATTTCAAAAATTATGGAAATTGAAAAAGATTTTTCAAAGGCCAAGTTTACAGAGCTGAAAATTGTCCTTGCGTAATTTGATGTAAAGAATGATCGGCCTCAAAGACTTAAGAAATACCAAGCCGAAAGAAAGCTAAACCCCGATCAATGGAAGTTTTTATCTGCCGAGACTGAGGACGATGCTCGCAAGCTCGCCGTCACTTTGGGAATCAGCTATAAGGATATAGGTGATGGTGATTTTTCTCACAGTAATTTAATTACTTTATTAGATCCAAGCGGAAAAATATTAGCGTCAATAAATAGTCTAAACGCAAACACTGAGCCGCTAATTAAGGGCCTACAAGATTCTTTAAATAAGACACCAAAAAGTAAATTATGAGCTCGACGAAAAACGAAGACAGAATAGAACCTTATATTTTGCTGTTTCCCACTGGATGCCTACTGGGTTTTCTTGGTCTCATTTTCTGGGTCTTCTTTCAGTTTGGCTGGATACAGTTCTATCCTCGCGAACCACACGGTAATTTGATGTTTTTTGGTTTTTTATGGTCTTTTGTCGCCGGTTTTTTAATGACGGCCATACCAAAAATGACTTCAACGTCTCCCTCGAAATTAGGCGAAACCTCTGTTGCAATCTCTCTTATTTTTGTTCAGATAATTCTTAATGTCAGAAATCTTACCGATGTCTCCGCCATGGTTTTTCTATTACAAAATATTTTTCTTCTGTTCTTTATCGTGCGACGATTTCTAGTTAATCGAAAGGTCCCATTTTTTGGTTTTATTTTCTTACCCACTGCATTCATTCAGTCATTTTTAGGTGTCGTATTGTTTTTTATCTACAGAGATCGCAGTTTTTTTCTCCTGCTTGCAGGCGAAGCGTTTATTTTGAACTTGATATTGGGCCTTGGCAGTAGACTGATACCAGTCATATCTAGATTACCAAACGCATTGCTGCCAAATGAAAGTTCAAGTTCTGAAAGTTTTGTTTGGCCATTGATTACTTTACTATTAGTTAATTTAGGTTACTGGTGTGAAGTTTTAGGTTTTAGAGAATTAGGAGTCAGTCTTAGAATTCTCGGGATGATCTTCGCGGCCGTAAAATTACTTAAACTGTTCGCAATGCCTGTAACCTGGTCTTATGTTGGTGTTGGATTAAAAATATCAGCTGCAATGCTAATTGTGGGACAGGTTTTTAGTTTGTCCTTCTTTAACAGTATACTTGCAGGCCAACACCTTATTTACATAGGTGGTTTTTCAATAACTACTTTACTTGTGGCAACGAGAGTGATTCTAGCCCATGGTGGTCAAAGTCTAAATTATGAAATTTCCTCAAAACGGTTGATATCCATCGTAATGCTCATTTTACTGTCAGCGCTCCTGCGGTTTTTTGTACGAAATGATGTCTCAAATTCCTTTATAAGTATCTCAGCACTGATTTTTATTTTTGGGCTCGCGCTTTGGGCAGTTCTACTTCGAGGGTTTCCCAAGCGGCACTCAATTTAATTATCATGATCGGTTATTTCAACCGACTGTCTGAGTCCAGCGCGTCTACCAATTCCACCACAGGGCCATTTAAAACTTCTTATTCAATTTCCAAATCACTCTTTTGAGTCACATGAGACTAGGCATAGCCAAGAACGCCGAGTTGTCGAAGCTGGTGTTTCAGGCTGAGCGGGTTGTGATAGTGAAGAGCAAGGAAATTGAGATCCAAGGCCGATTTTACGTTATCTAGATTGTCATCAATAAAAAGACACTGCTCCGCCTTGAGTTGGAATTGGTTGAGCAGGCGATGAAATATTTCAGGATCAGGTTTTATGACTTTTTCTTTTCCAGAAAGAATGACTCCGTCAAATTCCTTGAGAAAATCAAAACGTTCCTCTGCAATGGGAAATGTTTGGTTTGACCAGTTGCTGAGCGCGTAGATTTTAAAGTCATTGTGATTTTTGAAGTAACGAAAGATCTCAACAACGGGTGAAATTTCTCCCTTTAACATTTGTGGCCATCTCTCCCAGTACATCTGGATTTCTCTGGCGTATTGGGGGTATTCGAGACAGCGCTCAGAAATAGCGCTCTCAAATGAAAGTCCCGCATCTAGCCGTAAGTTCCACTCAGGAGAACAAACGTATTGGAGAAAGTACTCCATTTCGTCTTCTGATTTAAAGACGTTACGGTAAAGGTAGCGTGGGTTCCAGTCGACCAGGACGCCCCCAAGATCAAAGACGATATTACGGACCATGGTCTGGAGCCTACCACTTGTATTGGCTTGGGCCAAGAATCCAGGAAAAAAAGGGCTCAGATAATTATTGCAGCGCTCTATATGGCCCTCTCTTCCTACTTTGGTCCAGAATCGTTATTAACATTTTATTAAGGTCTTTGAAGTACCGACATAGCCTTCAAGAAGAATGGCTAGAGAAGACAGGGAGACAGAAACCAAAACGGCAAGCTCGAGAGAGCTTAGTAGAACTGAAGAAAAGCGAAAATGAGATGCACAAGATGAAGATTTTAAACCTCAGTTTTATCTCGGAAGCTGCAAAGGTCAGTTTGATTTTCGCATGCATTCAATTGACAGCTTGTACAACGAGTATGCTGACCGTGCAGACCTCACCCGAAGGGGCCGATGTGTACGTTGTTTATCCGGGACAACAGCCCTCTCGTTTGGGCAAGACTCCTTTGAGCATGGACAGTTATCCTCTCTCATCGCAGCCGGGAGATTCGTTAAAATTGATTGTTGAGAAAGAGGGGTTTCGTGCTGAGCATTACTTAGTTCCAAAGACGGTCTTTGCAGCGAGCATCCGTCTCGATATCGAAATGAGGGAGAGCAAATTGCCGGCAGCATGTACGGATCAAGACGCAGCCGTCGAAGAGGTCGCTCGATCCGTGGCTCAGGCCCAGTCTCATATTCAGGCTAAAATGTATGATAACGCACTTCGAATTTTAAAAAATCTCAATGATAAATTCCCCAACTCTAGCGTTGTTTACGATCTGATGGGGAACACTCACTATCTGATGAAGGACTTGGAGAAAGCCCTTAGTTCGTATGAAAAATCACTGAGACTCAGTCCAAACAATAGTGAAACACAAAGAATGGTGGCCAAATTGAAACAGATATATTCCATTCGTTCTCCGGCGGGTAATTAGCCATGTTTTACCTCGTCGGACTCATTATAGCGACTTCCAGTGTGGTGGCTGTTGTTGTTCATCTTCAGCAGGCCTACAATAGCTATTGGGACTTTGTGGCCTTTGCGATGGTGCTAGGCGGAACCATGGCTGTAGCAACAATTATTGCACCCTGGGATATCTACCGCGATTTTGTACGAAACCTGAAGCGACTGTTCGTCTACGTGGCACCATCACAGAGAGAGTTTCTGCAACTGTGTCTCGATATTATTTCTAAGCATAAGAATGGTCTAAAGGACTTTAAGGTTGATCCGTCTCGTTTGGAACAGAGAATTCTTCGCGATGGACTGGAGCTGATCTCACTTGGGTTTAATCCAGACAAAATAGAAATCATTTTAAAGGAAAGAGTCTATCAAGCAAATGAGCGAAATTTTAGGGTCAGTGCCATGGTTCGCTCCTTGGCAAAATATCCACCAGCTTTTGGTCTTGCTGGTACAGTTTTCGGTCTGGTGCATCTGATGCGCGGAGTTTCAGAGGGAATGAATGCAAAAGAGACAGGTATTCGGATGGCGATTGCCCTCGTTGCGACACTTTACGGACTGATGGTAGCCAACTTATTCGTGAATCCGGCGGGAGAATTGATGAATCGGTTTGCGAAGATGGACGAGGTTCTTGCGGAAATTGCAATTCAGGCCGTTCTTTTGGCAGCAGACGGCACTCCGGTTCTAGAGGCGCAGGAAATGTTAAATTCCTTTGTTGATACGGATCAGAGAATCGACTTAACCTCGATTGCAGAAATCCCGAACGCAGGCGCCGCGTGAGAGCAGGACAGAAGGAGCCATGAGAGCAATCAGTCGAAATTTACATAGAGCTCACGAAGAAATCGATACAGAAGGGACGTGGGCGATCAGTTACGGAGATATGGTAACTCTACTCCTGAGCTTCTTTGTTCTCTATTTTACGGTGGATCAAAAAGCCGATCAAGCACAGCACCTTCAAGATTCCCTTATGGCGAGTTTAAAAAGCCTTTCTGAAGAGGACAAACCCATCGATAAGAGTTCATATAAGTTGCATATTGGAGAGGAAAAATCGACAGAAATTGACCAAAAAATAATTGATCGATTGGGCGCCAAAGTTCACCAAGTGGGACAGAAGATTGTCATCGAATTTCCCGGTGTTTCTTTCTTTGATATTGGAAAAATTGATTTGCGTTCAGATGGAGTTAGGATGCTGAGTGAGTTTGTAACGGCCTATCTCCCCTTTGCGGGAAAATACAGTTTGGGCGTTCACTCCTTTACAGATACTCGACAGGTATTGAGAACAAAAAATCGGCGATTCAATGATAACCTTGAACTTTCAGCCTTGCGGTCGGTCGCCGCGATGAGGGTCTTGCAATCGAGGGGAATTCCCCTTCATGCAATGAGGATCAGCGGATTGGGTGAATTGGAGGTCACGTCGGAACAACTCAAGGCGTCTGGGGTCAATCTCTTGAGTGGAGATCCCAGAGACCTCGCTCGAAAGGTTGTATTGGTTGTTGAGCCTGCTGTCGAACGTGGAGGTAAGGGGTGAAAAAATCGTTTCTTATGTCACTTCTCTTGTTATCTCTTTTTCCTCTTACTGTGATGATTCCGTCGGGCGTTTGGGCTCAGAACGACACTCGTCACCCGCGGGTGGCCGAGCTGGAAGACCAGTATAAAAGACAAGCCATGGATTTTCTGAAATCTCGATTTCCTCATCTGCCGTTTTCAGTTGTTGTCAGCATTGATCCTCTGAGACGAGTTTCGGCTGACAATTATCAGGCGAAACAGGAGGCTTTACCCTATTATTTACTACAAGATGAAGAAATTCGGGATGAGTGGGATGATCCCAATGCAACGCTGTATGTGCTGAGCAGGCGAATAAAATCTGTTCAAGTTTCTGTTTCAGTGCCTTCAACGGTTGCGGATGAGGAGCTTTCCGAAATCAAGGAGACTCTCATTTCTTCATTGAGGCTTGTTCCAGCCAGAGATAAGATTGAAATTTTGAAGCGTTCCTGGTCAGGCCTACCCAATTTTTCAGTTTATGCGGGGATTGGTTTGGCGGCCATTCTTATTTTTCTCCTTGGGCTTTATGCAATTACCCGCATGTCCTTGCGTCGGATGACTCGTGCGTTTAGTGAGTTGCAGACATCTTTGGGGTCAAAAAACAATCAAGCCTCTGTCAGTCCTCCGCCCGTGGTGTCGATGGTCGAAGATAATAAGAACAATGGACAGAGTGGGGGTGATTTTCGATTTACGGATCCGATTAAGATCAGAGAGGTCATCGCAGGGCGAGTTCATGAGCTACTCTATTCGGATGAGTTTCCTCGTCTAGAGGACATTGTAAGCTTGGATCGGTTTGCACAAAATGATTCTCGTTCAACCGGAGCCCTGATCTCTGAATTTCCTCTCGATATGCAGCGTCGGCTATTTTCGCTTGGAAGGGGAGAATACTGGATGGAGTCCTTTATCGAGCCAGGAGAGTTGGTTCCCCAGTGTTTGGAAATACTTGAGCGTCTCTGTCGAGTTCATAAATCAAAAAGAGGGAAGGAATGGGAGGCCTTGCTGATACAAGTTTGGCGAATGGACGAGTTAACAAGAGTGAGGTTTTTGCGGACAATTGATCAAGATGAATCAATGGCCATAGTTCATTCGATGCCAAAAAATGTTTCGGTGCCAACGGCACGTCAGGCCTTTCCGGGAAGTTGGGGTGCTGTCTTAGATCCTCAATTTCGTCCCGCTAAGATCACGGCAGAGCGAATCATGCAAATCGGCGAAAAGGCGATGGAGATTTTGCCTCCGGTGCCGTTTGAGATACTTGAAACATACAGGCAGGAAAAGGATCTCATCGCTTATCTCAATGTCTCTGATGTGGCTGCAGAGAGAGACATTTATCGAGCCTCCCCAGAAACGGCGATGATTCATCGAATAAGACCTCCCTTTTATCGTGTTGTGCAAGATGATAAGGCCTATATGGAGCAATTCGTTAACATGATTAGTTTAGACGACTGGGCTTTGTCTCTGTTTAACGTGAGTCGAACTGAACGGGCAAATATAGATCGGCACTTTTCAAATAAGCAAAAATTCATATTTATTGAGAAATTGAAAGCACTTGATTCAAGAAACCCTGAGCTTCGCCAGATAGGATTGATCAGGGAGAGGATTGCCAGAAGTTATGCGGATTATAAAAAGGGAATAGAGCTCAACCAAAAGGTTGGAGACATCGCGAGAAATCAGGAAATTGAGCCAGACTCTCAGGCTGAATCTGAAGCCAAGCAGAATGACAGTGGGGATACGGAAGAGAATGTCGCCTAAAATTGGAAAATTCAGAAAATCAATTTGGATTTCCGTTTGCCTCGTAGCCGCGATGGCTTTCTCGACTCAGAAAGCTCGGGCGACAAAGATAGACGTGATGACAGGGTATTACAGCATAACGGCCGAAACGGCCACAGCCAGCAGCGAAATTTCAAATTTTGGACTCTATCGAATTAACTATATGATCTCGCTGCTCCCAAAAATGGAATTGATTGTTGGCTACAGTTTAATGATGAGCGACATTTTGGGGGCGACTTGGGCTTCGGGATCGACGGCTCTTTTGTTTATTATCCGATCAGCACGAGTTGGAGGATACAGGCCGCCGTCGACAACGCCAAAATGAGTATTGACGGATTATGGAGACCCTATATGGGAATGGGCTTTTCCCAGAGACAGTTTCAATCAGTGCAGAGCACCTACGCCGGCTTTTCGTTTAACTTGGGAGTTGAGAGATCATTAGCTAGAGCCTTCGATTTAAAGGGAGAAGTTCGCTATCTTTTTTTGCAAGGCACTCGCGATTCTACTGCGACCGAATTGTCTGCAGTCGCTGGTGTCGTATTCTCCTTTTGAGATGATGCTTTCAAGACATATCTCAAATTGATTTTTTTGATATAACAAGAAATCTCCGGGCTGGAATGACTCGGTCTGATTCAGTTTATCCAACTGAGGCATATTTGTGAGTGAATATTCAGTCAAGAAATGTCGATTAAGGGTGTAGAATGGTCCAATGATGAGAAAATGGAATGCATTTGTAGCTTGAGGCTCATTTGTTATGACCCGAACTTAGACCTTTGAATTGCACCTGAGCTTTGATCAGGGTCTGGAAGAGAAGAATCGGTTATCTTTTGGAGATTTGTTATGGCGAATTTCAAATGGAAGAAAGATGTTCATGCGGCACTCATTGTGTTGAGGTCGGATTTTGTATGTTTGGATCTGAGTTCATCTTTCAGGTCATTTTTAGTTTGGTTCACTCTTGCCTTGTTGACTATTTCTCTTTCGAGTTGCAAGAAAAACAATAAGGCTTTCGATTTTCTTGAAGAGGAGCCGTCTATCTCGGCTGGCGAGGTTGATATTGTTGGATACACTCCTGAAGATGATCCGGTTGTGGTCGCAGAAGGAAAGTCAACCACATTTGCGGTTTCTCTTGGGCCCACGGCCGGAAATGAAGTTACCTACGTCTGGAAGCTAGATGATGTTGAGGTGGCCACTGGCTCAAATCCATTCTATGTTTTGAATGGATCCTCACTCACTTCGGGTTCCCATTCGCTTGTTGTCGAGGCGCGGAATACCAAATACGGAGCTTCCAAGACCTTCAATGTCCGCAAGAATGCTGCTCCAACTTTAACATTGACGACTCCCGGTGCCACTGGAAATTCTGTCAACGTGAACGGATCGATCAGTTTTTCTATTCAGGCCGCTGATTCAGATGGAGATTCCCTCTCTTATACTTGGAAACTCAACGGAGTCGAAGCGCCGAGTGTCTTTGCGGTCACAAGTTCGACCACAACCTCGACAGCCATTTTTTCTCCAACTCTGACTCAAGTTGGTTCAGGTACTATTAAAGTTGAAGTCTACGATGGACATGATACCACCTCTTATTCTTGGGGAATCGACGTCGTAAACCCCATCACTGCAGTTATCAACAGCTACAGTCCGACGACCGCGCTCGTTATTGTGACTTCAACTGGGAGTGTTGACTTTAGCATCAGTGCAACAGCAAAAACTCCAACAATTTATAGTTGGAAACTTGATGGTGTGGCGGTAGGAACGGCGACGAATCTCTACACCTTAACAGGAGCCGGATTAACTGTTGGGACTCACACATTGATCGCGAAGGTCGAGGATTCAGACAGCTCAGATACCCATACCTTTTCGATCAAGCGCAATGCTGCCCCTGTTCTTTCTAATCCTTTGGCAACGCCCAGCTCCCAGGTTATTAATTATGGCTCTCAAATGACCATCACTATCGATGGCACAGATGCCAATTCAGATGCTCTCAATTACACTTGGACTTTAAACGGTAATCCCAGTGCCACACTTTCAGCAAGTAATACGGCAACAGGGAGTCAGGTGATTTTTCAGCCAAATGTTTCGCTAACAGGAGATCATACGATTTCGGTCTCAGTGACTGACAGCACCGAGGTCGCAAACTATTCCTGGAATGTGAGTGCCAATCGTTTTACGGATGCCTGCAATCAGTTGACGTCTGGAAAAATTTGCACCTTGGTGGGAGTTCCTTCGGGTGGTTCCGGCTTAAATTCGGTCGATGACCAAACCAAGCAAAAAATCTATTTTCGAGATGTGATCGATGATGGGTCTGGAAATTGGGTGTATGCGGATAGTCATAATAATGCCATTTAGTTTTATAACCGTTCAGGATCGAATATTGTTCGCTTGGAAAAGACAATTCCGACTGGTACAACAGTCATGATTATGAACAACGGTGCTATTGGTCGAACGGATGACTTCAGTACGTACAACAACTTTAAATTGTACAATCCCAGCGGCATTGCCTATGATGCGGCAAATGATCGCCTTTTTATTGCTGATATCAGCAGCAACCGCGTCGTCAAAGTAGATTCATCAGGAGTGGGATCGACTCTCCTTGGAACCTTGGGAACCGGTCAGGGAGGCGTAACAAACAGTCAAGATACGGCCGGGACGACGCACGTCTGCGGGAGTCCTCGTGATTTGGTGTACATCAATCCGGATGTCTATGTGACTTGTTCTCAATCTAATTCGATTAAGATGGTGAATGCGAATACCGGGCTAGCTCGGGTTGTGGTCGGCACAGTGACATCCGGGTCAACAGCTGCTGGCAATGGAGAAGGAACAGCGGGGAGCGGGGCTGGAACAGCTCAAGTCAATGCTCCGCAAGGAATAGAAAAGGACTCTTTGGGCAATCTCTATTGGACCGAGGTTGGATCGGGCAATGATTGTCGATTGAGAGTCTGGAATCGAACTGCTGGTACAATAAACTTTTTTAACTCAACGGTCTCGGTGCTTTCTGGAGAGACGGCGACTTTGGCGGGATCGTCCACCAATTGCACCTATGTGGGCGGAGCTCGTGCAGCCATTCGATTGGGCCAGGTTTACGGATTAGGAGTTCATGAATCCGGTGGAGTGGTTCAGGGGTTCTTCTTGCCGAGCTATAACTATCATCGCGTGATGTATATTAATAATTTAAATTCGAGCCAGGTTCATGGTGGAACGACAGTCAATGCCCTTGAGGGTGCTACCGTGATCGGAGATGGAACGGCTTCCTACAATGGAGATGGCGCTCTTGGAAACCTCATTCGCGTTTACTACCCCTTTAATATGTCGATGACTGCGACGGGCAATGATGTCCTCCTCGCGGACTACTCCAATCTGCGAGTGCGGCGAATGACCTTGGCCTCAGGCTTGGTGTCGACCGATGTGGGTGCTGGTCGGTTGCGCTATGGGCTTGTGGGTGGCTCCGATGAAAGTGCAAGCGAAACGGTCCTCAATTTGCCTTATGATATGTCAATCGATGCCGGCAATAATAAGCTTTATTTTACCGACAGCGGAAACTACCGCATTCGTCAGGTCGATTTGATTACGGGCTTGGTGTCGACAATTATTGGAGAAGGGAATGCTGGCGATGGGAATATTCAAAACGAGGATCCGACAAATGTGAGGATGCGTGATCCGCGTGGAGTGATTCCATTTGGTGATCACTTGTTGTATTCAGATGCCACATCTGGGAATTGCGTTGTGCGTGCGTATAATCGAGCTGCCACCGCACAAAGTATTTTTGGCGTGACAATAAATCCATTAAAGGTATCAACTATTGCCGGAAACACAATTGCGGGGTGTGCGACATTTCAAGGAGGCGGAGGGGCAGCCACCAATGCGCGGCTTCGCAATCCTGAAGGCATTGTTTCAGATGGGACAAATCTTTTTATCGCGGACAGTGCCGATGATTGTATTTTAAAAGTTTCCTCAGCTGGAATTATCAGTTCTTATCTGGGCACTTGCAATTCCGGAGGCTATGGTGAGGGTCCATTGGCAGGTATCACTTTAAACGACCCCACCTCCATCGTTTTTGATCCGAGCTATCCGGGTACGGGTAACTTCTTTTTTGTCGATCAGACCAATGTAGGAACGGCGAGAATCCGATATGCAAACTACACGGGTGCTCAAGTCACGATTGCAGGAGTTGCTGTCAACGCCAATAGCGCAAATACCATTTTTGCCGAGACGGGGACTCCTCGACTTTATGGAATTGCGGCCTTTTCGAGTCAGCTGTGTTATTCATCTGGTCATACAAATGGTCTGAATGGCAATCACAATGTCATTTGTCGAGATCGAAACTCTGGCCTTGCACCGGTCACACTCAGGGCTGGGTCCAACCTAGGCGATGTCAAAGGCTCTGGTGGTCCCCTGCACTATGAGCATGAAGGCGTTGATGCTTTCCAGGCTCTCTTGAATAGACCAGGAGGATTGGCTTTTGATGCATCGGGAAACCTCTATATTATTGAGCGAAATAATTCCTTGATTCGCAAAGTAAAACGTTGGTTTTGATTCGTGGTTTTGATCATTGGTTTTGATCTGTGAGCCCAACGTCTAAAACGGAGAGTGATTGGGATGATGGGTAAAGAGTGAGCCATGTTCTTCTCAGTATTTTTTTCTTGGGTCTCGCTTGTCTTGCTTCAGCTGAAGAAGAATCGCCATCTTATTTAGATGATCCCTATAGCCAGATTGAATTCTTCGTCCTCGAGAATGGCTTAGAGGTGATCCTCGCGCCCGAATCGGCAGCTCGAACTGTGAAGGTCTACTATGAAGTTGACGTCGGTTATGGATCCGAAGACGCCCAGAACCTGGGGGTTTCCCATCTTCTGGAGCATGCCCTATTTAGGCACCCAGATCTTTCATCAAATATGTCCTTTCTTGATGTCATCCAAGAAATGGGAGGACAGGGTAACGGAATTACTTCGAAACTGACGACCTCGTATTTTGCGACGGTACCTAGCAAGAAAGTGACTTGGACAATTCAGACCTTTGCAAAAATGATGTTGGGTAGAAAAATTCAAAGGAAGGACTTGGAGAAGTCGCGTCGTGAGGTCCAATTGGAAATAGGGGAAGCCAATCCGGTGACTTCGATTCTTGGATTCGACGCGGCCAAATGGCTCACTCTTCCTTACCTTAAAGCTCCGGAATTCTATGAGTACAACTTCGGCATGGATATTGGTAAGACCTCCTTTACCGAAGAAGAAAATCGATTGTCCAACCAAAAAATCAGATTGGACCAGGTTCAGGATCGCTATGATCGCTATTATTACCCTGGAAATTCTAGACTTTATGTTGCTGGAACCTTTGATCCGACGAAGATCAAGGAAGTATTGCGAGCTTCTTGGGGCTCATTTTCATCAAGTTTCAAACATGAGTTAAGGCCTACACAGACTCCCCAGCCGCGGGGTAAACCTCATGTCATCCACGACATAACCTCTGACAACGTCCCAGGCCTTCAGGTGGGTACTCTGCTTTACGATTTGACCTATTTAGAGGAAGTTGCCGTTAATATTTACATCAATTTTATGGCTAGTGAATTGATGAAGGAAATAAGAAATCAGAGGGGACAAACCTATACTGTTGTTCCGCGATACTACACGGAGTCTGGAGTTGGCTTTGCGAGTGTTGAGCTTGAGGCACATCGGGCTGACTATGAAGACATTGAATCAAGGGTTCGATCAATCTTTATGAGCATTGCCGAAAGAGGACTTTCTGGTGCTGAGTTCGAAAGTGCGCGTGCAGCCTATTTGAAGCAGCTCAGTTTAGTTGAATCTGACAGTGAATCTCTCTATTCCCTTTCTGCAGCCTGGAGAGAGTTGCGAAACCGTTACGGAACGGATATTATTTCCCCTTACGCCATGGTCCGAGATTTGACAACAGAGCAAATGAATGAAGCCCTAAAAAAACATTTCCAACCGCAGCGTCGTCTTGAGATACTGGATTCAGCAAATATTCTTTTTCGATACGATGATTGGGTTTTTGGTTTCATTGTTTTTCTCATTGGGCTGGCCGCGATGAGATGGATCACATTAAAGCCATTCAACCACAATGAGTTGAGGTGGGTTCGGAAGGTTCGATATCCTGGCTTAAAGCTTGTTGAGCTCTCTGCTCTGGCTCTCTCTGCATTTCTGTTTGATCATGCGAAATATGTTCTGGAACAAATAATTCCAGAATTGATCGATCTGCGTCAGGTGATGATTTTTAATGGATACCTTTTGCCCTGGACGGAATCTTTGGCAGCCGTCGTGATCTTGATTGCCACGTTTAGCGCCTATCCACGAAAGCTGATGGTGGTGAACCATTCCTTGCTTGTGAAAAGTTTGACGTTTTATTCCTATCGCATTGCGTTTGAGGATGTCGAAGGAGTTGAAGGGGTATTGTATTTGAAGCACATTGTGTCTTGGAAAAACCTGAAGGAATTAGGTTGGCGACACTATATTTTTCATCCATTTGTTTGGGAGCCAGCTCTGTTGGTTCGGACGAAACAGAAGTCCTATGTTTTTAGTATCAAAGAGGGGAATGAAGCTGCAAAAGAATTGAGAGAACTCATCGATGATTTTAGGAAGACTAATTTGTTCGAAAATAAGCCAATACTTTTTCCTTTGCCTCAGATGAAGCTGCGTTAGGAAGAATGACAAATTGAGGATACTGTGAATTTAATTTTTTTGATGATTCTTTTTGGTATTTCAACTATCTCATGGGCAGCAGAATCAGGAGGTCGAATGACCAAGGGTAAATACAAAGAGGTTCCATCCAGGGAAGAATTGAAAAAGCGCCTGACCCCTGAACAATATTTCGTCACCCAAGAGGACGGAACGGAACCTCCGTTTGAGAATGCCTATTGGAATAAAAAAGACGATGGCATTTATGTCGATGTTGTGACCGGCGAGCCCTTGTTTAGCTCTCTCAATAAATATGATTCTGGGACCGGATGGCCCAGTTTTGATCGAGCTCTGGTCGAATCAGAAATTGTCAAAAAGGAGGATCGCAAGTTTTTTTCTAAAAGAACAGAGGTTAGATCAAGATATGCGAATTCTCATCTTGGTCATGTGTTTGACGATGGTCCAGCGTCCACAGGGCGTCGCTATTGTATCAATTCAGCGGCTCTCAGGTTTGTATCCATCGAGAGAATGAAAGAAGAGGGCTACGGTGAGTTCTTGTTTCTTTTTGCCGAAAAAAAAGGGTGGAAATTGGCTACTTTGGCAGGGGGGTGTTTTTGGGGAGTGGAAGAGCTGATTCGAAAAATTCCAGGAGTCATTGAAACTCAGGTGGGATATAGCGGGGGTGATCTGAAAAATCCTGTTTACGATATTGTAAAGATGGGTAAGAGTAATCACGCTGAGGCGGTTCAAATTTTATTTGATCCAAAAAAGTTAGCCTATGAAGAAATTTTGCTTCAGTTCTTCAAACTTCATGATCCAACGACCTTAAATCAACAGGGCAATGACAAAGGAACGCAGTATCGTTCTGCGATTTTTTACGCTGATGGTGAACAAAAAAAGATTGCTGAGGCTGTAAAGTCTCGAGTTGATAAATCTGGAAAATGGAAAAGTCCTGTTGTGACTCAAATAGTTTCGTACAGAGATTTTTGGCGCGCCGAAGATGTGCATCAAAAATATTTAGAAAAAAATCCCCAGGGTTATACCTGCCACTTTGTTCGAGATATCAGTTTTTGATTCTCAATAAAAGCGTATCATAACGAGCGAGCCAGAAATTCAAATTCTCGTTTCGAGTCAAAATATAATATAAAAAGGGAAAGAATGAGATATGTCAGGCAAACTGACACTGACTAAAAACTGTCACATGTGGAGGCATTAGACAAGTGTCCAGTCGGCATACGCCATGCAATAGGTTAGAATGGAACTGATTGGAGTTAATCAGTTAAGGGGGAGCGGCGTGGCGATCACAAATTGGTCCATTGGGATGAAAAATAGATTTAAGAGTCAGTTGCTCAAATATCGTACACTTCGGCTACAGAAATATACGTTGATGGTCTCATTAACTTTGTTGATCGTTCTATTTCAGAACTGTGATCCAGCTGGAGTTCCTATCGGAAGTGCGCCACATGGTGATGGATTTGTCGATAGTGCGAGCGGAAATGGCAATGGAAGCGGCAACAATCCACCCGGAGGAAATAGCACGCCGCCACCCGGAGGCGGCACACCACCACCTGGCGGCGGCACACCACCACCAGTTGTGACGGGCAACCCTCCCCCGCCTAATCCAACTGGGATTGCTTTAGCAGCAAATACAGTTAATAGCATTTCTTTGACTTGGACTGCGGGAGGAGGAAGCACGGTCGCCTATCGGGTGGCTTATCAGGAAGGAACAACAGCTCCGGCAAATTGTGGGAGCGGGACGGTGCTCTCAGTTAATTCCACAGTTGGCTTGGCTGCCAATTTGACAAGAGCTAAGCAATACTCTTTTCGAGTTTGTGCCGTAAATGGCAATACGACTCCAGATATGTCTTCCGGAATCACCTATACGACCGGTACGAGGTGTTTTCAGAATCCAGCTCCCACAATTGTGCAGGACACTTTTGCGAGTTTTTCTTTTCCGATGGGAATGGGTCCGCTCTCAGGCACGGCTACGAATATTCCGCAAGTCGCTGTGACGGGAACAAATGCTGGAGGACCCTACGATCTAAATCAGACTTATTCGCTTCGATGCACAACTTCTGTCAATAATATTATCGACGTTGATTGTGCAGATAATAACGGAACCAATTTTAATAATAATGCGGCAAACATCCGATTTCAGCAGCCAGCGAATAGTCAATGTCAACCGACAGGTCCCGTCACAGTGACAATGGTCGCTCGAGATGAGTGTGGTGCTGAGTCCCCTGCAAAAACAATTGTCGTAAACGTGACAAACGAGTGTCTTCCAGAGGCAAAAGTTGTAGCTGTAGAAAAGGCACAGAATGATCAGTTTGGAAGTCAGGTGGCCATTGACGGTGACTACGCAGTTGTCGTTGAAACGGGTGACAGTGAAGGCGGTGACGGGGCTGGAGCTGCGAATGTCTTTTTTTACAATGGCACCAGTTGGATTTTTCAGCAAAAATTGATTCCTACAGAAGCCGCAGTGAGCGATAACATGAAGAGCGTTGCCATTAGCGGAAGTAGAATCGTTTTGGGGAGTCCCTATCACCCCACCGCTGGAGTTGGAGCCGTCTTTGTTTTTGATCGCTCTGGCTCTACTTGGACACAAACCGCCAAGATCACTCCATCTCAACCTAACGTGCAAGATGTGGGTGACCTTTTTGGATACTCCGTGGCTCTTTCGGGCAATCAGTTGGTGGTCGGGGCACCTTGGGATAACAACGTTGAAACAGCAGGATCAAAATTGGCCTACGCGGGTGCCGTTTATGTCTACAACTTGTCAGGTGGCGCATGGGTTCAAGATGGAAGCAAAGTTGTCGTTAGTGGAAATACCGGACGCAATGAATTTGGAGCAAGTGTTGCAATAGGCACGAATTACATTGTGGTCGGCGCACCTCACAATGAGACGTTCAAGGGAAATGGCAATGGCAAGGCGTACGTGTTGAAAAAGCCTGCCACGAACTGGACAGTTTCTCAGACCTTAGAGTCTTCAAATAAAAAAGCCGGAGATATGTTTGGAATTTCGGTGAAGACTGATGGGACGCGGATCGCTGTTGGGGCCATCTTTGCCACAGGGCGGGCTGGTCAAACCTCGTCGGGAGCCGCTTACATCTTCGAAAATACGGGTAGCTGGGTTCAAACTGCATCAATTGGCGCAAGTGATGTGGCAAATGGAGATCGTTTTGGAGTTTCAATTGCTCTAGCTGGAGATGATTTACTTATTGGCTCTCACTGGGATGATTCAAAAACTGGCGCTGTTTATCACTATCGACGCAGTGGCGCTAGCTGGACTCAGAGTTTTAAAATTATGTCGCGTGACAGAGCTCTCAACGATGAGTTTGGAAGTTCGGTTGCTATGTCTAACCGTCGAGCTATTTGCGGCAGTCGTTTGGATGATGGAGCGGCCGAAAATATTGGAGCGGCCTACATTGTCAATCTCAAATGACTGTGCTGGCGGGTTGAGGTCTGAAGAATGTTTCGAATGCTGAGATTTTTTGGGAACAAGAGGGGTAAGAGAATGAGTCAAAGGAATATAAAATTGAAAAGTAGCCAGATAATATTAGGCCTATCTTTCGCATTATCGCCATTGACCTCATTTGGACTTGCTGTTGACGGCTCAGAGGAATTTCCAGGTCAGCGGGCCGGAATCGTGGCTCTTTATGAATTCAATGATACAACAGGTCCTGTTCTTGATACTTCCGGCGTTGGCACCCCTTTGAATTTAACGATTGATTCTCCCGCATCTGTCATTCGTTCTGGAGGAGCCCTTGATATTGAAGCGCCAACCTTGATTCATTCAGGCGGGCCGGCCACAAAGATCATAGATGCCTGCAAAGCATCCAATGAATTGACCATTGAAGCCTGGGTTGAGAATAATCAGGATCGTCCGCCCCGTCCGAAGCCCGTGAGAATTGTCACGCTATCAAATAAGGCGGGAAATGCCGCAGATCAACTTTCATCCACCAATCGAAACTTTTTCTTAGGGCAAGATTATATAGATTCAAATCGATTTCATGGGGTTGTGAGAACGTCTGGAAGTCGTGACGGAGCAGAAGTTATTACTGAGCAAGGAGTTTCTGCATTTAAGAAACTCCAACACGTCTTTTTCTCTCGTGATGCTTCTGGTGTTACCCGTCTTTATGTGAGCGATGAGTATGGGGTCAATATATTGCGGGAGACAGTTCTGAGCAATGAGACAAGGGGAACCTTTACCAACTGGGACAATGGAATGATATTGGGTATTGGAAATGAAATTTCATATCTTGATCCAGCTGCACGTGCTGATGCAGTTGAAACAAAATTCAAAACAGAAGAGAGAGCTTGGCTTGGGAAGATTCATCTCCTCGCTATATATTGTCGAGCGCTCACACCTAAGGACATTAGCGGAGATGCGGCACCAGGGAATAAAGTGTATCCTGCTTACAAGCCTGTGCCTGGAGATCCTATTACCGAAGGCAGAAAAAAGGCGATTTTGCTCTATAAGCGTTTAGCTGGAGTGAGCACTTCAATAGACAATCCAATCGTGAGGGAGATGGGTCAACGGATAGATGCTCAAGACATGATTGGCGCGGCTGATTTGGCCTCTCAAGAAGCTGATTTTTATAATATTACAGTTCGTGACTTTGCTGGTCGAATGTCAACACGCGATGAAACGGTCAATGCTCCTCTGAGCGACTTTGTTGCAACAGTGATTGGCGTCACTCGCGATGATATCAATGCGAAGCAATTGTTGACAGGTAACTTCACTTATCAGGGGGATCCTCGTAAGGCGGCCGTCGTGCGAAATACTTTGGACGATATTGTCACTACTAACAATCATTATGACGCCCTGTCGAGCGGAAATTTTGATTTAAAAAGAGTATTAGTTAAAGTTGATGGACAAAAAATTTATAATGGTGCTGGTGGGGTAGTAGACAATCCTGATCCAGCTGGAGTGTTGACGAGTCGCGCTTTTCTCCAAGCGCATGCATCGGCTGGAACCAATCGACGCATCGTCCAGTATTCCTTTAAGGTTTTTCTCTGCAATGATATTGAGGGATGGGCAGATTCTAAGCAGTCAGATAACTGGGTTGGGCGTGATGTCGATCGTTTCCCAGGGGGAGATACGGCCCAGTATTCGTCCAAATGTGCTGCTTGTCACAGCGTGATGGATTCTCTGAGAAACGCTTTTTCTCGTTATGACTTTTCAAATGATGTTATTAAGTACGCCTCTATCATGCCTGATGGAAATGGCGACAGTCGGGAAACGATGGAGGAAAGTCCATCGGGAATTTCAGCTAAAATGAATCGCAATGCAGATACCTTTCCTGGTGGATTTCCATCATCCGGAGACAGCTTTATTAATTACATACGGTCGGGTGCCAACAAATCCTACTTTGATTGGGGATCAAAGGTATCTGGTTCTGGAGCTTCAGAATTCGGTTTGATGTTAAGTGAATCAGGAGCATTTCCGCGTTGCTTGGCTCGCAGAGTTTTTCGCTCAGTATGTAAGCGCGATCCAGTGAGTTTTGAAGAGGACATGTTAAAAAATGCGGCGAGATCCTTTACGGAAGCGAATTACAGTCTCAGGGAATTATTTAAGCGCATTGCGATCAGCAGAGAATGTTTGGGCCAATAATTGAATATTAAATATTAAACGAATGAACAGGGGAGAATAGAATGTCTGTTAAAATAAAAGGAAAAATCAGAATTTTCTCGGTGGTGATTGGGCTCTTTATGACAATGGTGTTTGTCGGTCACGGTTGCAGTGATCTCTTGGGACGAAGTTCAAACAAGGACACAGCGTCAAGTGGACCCGCTAGTGATGAAAATCAGGATTTCGATGTGATTCCTGGTGAAAGAACGGTATCGACCGTTTATGCGAAGCAAATATTGGACAATATGACTTCCTGCTCAGGAATAGGAACACCTAGCGTTTCGACTGTTCAGGAATGGACTCAGCGGTTGGGCACCATTTCAGAATATGGCTACGCGACTTCGATTTCAGGACCAATGATGATGGGGATCGTGGCAATTGCTGGGGAAATTTGTAATGACTTAGTTTCTTTAGAAACACCAAAGCCAGATGTTCAACGAATTATCTTTGACGGAATTGATTTTACTCGGGGACCTTCTTCGGTATCAAGTGGGGCGATTCGTTTGGTGGTCAACCGACTGGCCCGAAGTTGTTGGCAACGTGACAACATTACGAGTCTCGGACCTCAGGGGGAGCCCAGCGAGACAGATGTAATCGATACTGCTTATCGAGATATTGTTCAGGCCGGAACAGGTGATACACCAGCACAAACAAGAGCTGGTATGTTGGCTGTATGCACGGGGATGTTATCTAGTTTAAGCGCAGTTGAATTTTAAAATTGAAAAAATGAAAGTTGAGGATTTTTATGAGCAAATTGAGCAAAAAAGATAGATTTAAGATCATTGAAATGGAAGAAAGAAACCCAGAGCTGAAGGAACGCAATACCGTTTCTCGGAACTATGTTCAGCAGCACGGGAAACCAATGTCGCGAAGGGAGCTTTTGGCTTCAGGAATGATGCACTTTGGTGCCGCGATGACTCTTCCTTCCATCTATAACGTGTTGGCAAACAATGGGGTGGCTCAAGCGGCCGAGTTAGTTTGTTCAAAGGGAGGGAATACAGATCTTGCAGCACTCGTCACTCTCAGTCTGTCGGGGGGAGCGGGGTTGTCTGGAAATTGGGTTCCTCACGATGCCGGTGGACAATTACTTCCATCATACAATCGATTGGGTATGGGAGCCACTTCCCAACTGAATGTGGACCGCAGCGAGTTTGGTGGTGGACCTTTTGTAGCGACGAGCCAACTCTTGGCCGGTATTCGAACAACTTCTACTCCGGGAACAAGAGATAAAACATCATTTGTTGGAGTTTGTGTCACATCTCAAGATGACTCAGGCAACAACAAGTTTGACGTGACTGGAATGGCAGCCAAATCAGGGCTCGAGGGAAGCCTCCTGAAAAACCTGGGTACTCAACAGACCGAAACTGGAACAAAACATGCTTATGCTTTTGTGCAGCCGCCGACTCCGTTGGTAGTGAGCCAATACAACGACATTACAAGTGCTCTGGGAGTAGCGGGAAGTTTGAATGCGCTAAGTACGACCCAAAAAGGCCGTCTTTTTAAGATGGTTGAAGATTTGAGCACCACTCAAGCCCGCCAGATTGCTCAGTATTCAGGTGGAAGTAAGTTGGGCGATTTGATTAGGTGTGCGACTGGTCAAAACAAGGAACTCATGAGCAATTCAGATCCTGGCACGAGTCCTCTTAGCAATGCCGCTATCGCTGGTGTTTGGGGATTAAATGCCAACACTGCAACCAACAACAGGGACTTTGTTTTTGGGGCCATGGTTTACAATGCGCTCAAAGGCAATTGTGGATCAGTCAATCTTGAGCTTGGGGGCTATGACTATCATGGTAATCCACGGGCTACCACTGATGGGCGTGATCTTCAGGCAGGTCAAGTCATCGGTCGAATATTAGAGTCATTTGCAGCGATGGGCAAACCAGGAATGGTCTATGTTTGTTCGGATGGAGCAGTGGGTTCTGTGGTGTCTGATACCTCAAGTGCGCAATTTACAAGTGATCGTGGTGGAGGCGGTAGTGCATTAATGTTTGCCTATCATCCAACTGGACGTCCTGTAACGAGTGCCTTCCAGTTGGGTCATTTCACAGAGGGACAGCAGGCCAATGATCGCCACTTTGTTGGGGGAAGTCCTCAGGTCGCTGCGGCCTCCGTGTTTGCAAATTACCTCTCTCTCAGTGGTCGACTGAACTTATTTGACACAAGATTATTGACCAACGAACAACTGAATGAAGCTGTTAAAATTTTCAAACCAGTAGGGTGAGTTTATGTGGATGAAGGGACGTTTACTTGCGGTAATTGGGATAATTGGAGTTCTGCCTCTGTTCTATAACAATTGCTCTCCCTCTCATGAGAACTCTGGGGGCGCTAGCTCTCAGAGTAAGAATGGGTGCAGCGATATGTCGGAATTGTTTAGCCGAACCTACCATCCCTTCGTTAAGCAACATTGCGCCACCTGTCATGTGCCAGGTGGCCTTGGAAAGGGCACTTTTGCTGACTCCAATTTGACTGTTGCCTGGCGTTCGTTTGAAGTAACCGGCTTTTCTAAAATATCAGAATATTCCGTAAATCCCTCTCATCAATCTCCCTACACAGGTCCACAGCATGAGGCAGAGATTTCTCAGCTTCGTGAAACCTGGGTCAAAGGGATTGAGGAGACAGAACGAAACTGCAAAGATGGTGTCCCAATTGATGACACGGAGGACGATGGCCCTCGCATTCGGACCAAGAGCAAGGGAATCAACGCTAACTTTGCAACGGGTCAGGCTGTGACTTTGTCCTGGGGTCTTGATCGGGAGCTGATCGCAGATGATGGGATGACTTTGCCCTCGTTGCCCGGAGCACTTTTTGAAGTGAAGGTCAGTGTGCAAGACGTCTTGGGAATAAAGTCCTATCTTATTTCGGAGCCACGAATCCGTGGATCCTCGGTAGATATTGAAGTGAAGAGTATTCGATTTTCAGTCAATGGCAAGAGCCTTTCTGGCAATCTGACTTTTAATGCAGTAAATGAGGCCATCAGGGCAGGAACAAATGTCTTATTATCAGCTGGTACCAATGTTGCGCCGATTAAAGTGAGTTATTCGGATGTCATCGCAGTATCTTTTGGAAGTCTTGAAATTCCATCGGAGCCGATCCCTCCTCCGTCCGCAGGTCCGCAAGTAGCTTTCTCAGTGGCAGCTTCATCTGTTGTCGAGTCGGCTGGCTTGGCGACGGTGAGAGTGAACCTTTCGCAGCCGTCGGCGAAGTACATCACGGTGACTATTCGCGTGAATGGCCAGACGACATCCTCAGCGCTTTGCTGTATCGATAACTTTACAAACGAGGAACAGGAGAATATCAGCATCAATCGCTTTGATTGGGACTACAAAGTGAAGGCTTATTCAGTCGTTATACCTCCCGGCGAGACTTTCAAGAATTTTGAGATTGATATTGGAAATGATCAGAGAGATGAGGGAGCTAGCGAAACGCTAGTGCTTGATTTGGATGCGATTGGTACTGTTAATGCGGTCGTGGGATCAGTAGGCCGCCACACTTTAACATTGCAAGACGATGACGATCCTTATACTGGAGCGGCCTTGACGATGACTCAACTTTTGCGTCCAGGAGGAATTCTTTATGTGAATTGCCTGGGCTGCCATAACTCTGTAAACAATGAGGGTGGGTACGACATTACGGATTGGCAGGGTCTAATTGATAACCGTATCTTGATACCCTATGATGTCAACAGCAAGGCTTTTGTGCGAATGAATAGCAGGGTTGCGGGCTTGCCACCCATGCCTTTTACAGGCTTGCTTGAAACAGAGAAGAGAAGGGCCGTGCAGGACTGGATTATGGCTGGCGCACAAAACAACTAGTTATTGAGATTGGACGGCTTCTTCGTACAATCTGGTAAGAAAGTATATAAGTGACTCGGTGGCCATCTGTTTGGTCATTTTGTAGTGTGCCGACATTAACTGAGAAACTGCATTGATGCTTCTGTGACCATCAATTGCAGTGAGAACTTCGAATTGAAATCGACTTTGGTTTGAAACCGAATCGAGATATCCTTCTTTTGGAATGGGAAGGTCATAATTTTCTAGCCAGGACGGAAGATAAGAGTACTTTCCGGGATCCTTTCCCTTTCTCATTTTGCAGGCTCTGAAGGCCCAGATTTTTTCTTGTCGCCAGTGGCCGCTGTGAGGAGACTGAAGATAGGGGAGGCTTCGTTCCTGCCACTCGAGAATATCGAATCCCGCATTCGTGAGCAATTCCTGGATTTCAGTGGGAGAATAGTGGATGGACTCAAGACCATAGCCAAAGCCAAGAGGGCCCAGGTTAATCCATTCTCCCTTCATTCTCAGCGAGTAGTTCATTCGACGTGCCAGTGTTTTCAAGTCAATGGGAACGATATCCACAAACCAGGGAGTCAAGATGGCCTCCAGGGACTCTCTTTTTACCGGTAAATTGAGAGCATCAGCAAAAAGAAATGAGAGGTTACCAGCTCGGCCAAGCGGATTTCTGAGAGTCTGAAGAGCGCATGTGGCTTCAAGTGAGACGGGTGAAATGGGAAACTCAAAATAATCTAGCGCTTTTTGTTGTTGCATAGCCTGAGCAACGAACATCAACAGGGGGTTGATATCGACAGATGTAAGACTCCATTCTGGGTGTTGATGGGCCAATTCAAACCCAAGTCGCCCAGCACCTCCACCAAGGATAACAAGTTGACTCCATGAGGATTGGTCCGGTGGCGTTATTGAGTCAAAAATCTGTATGGTCTCAGTGAGTTCGTTGTTTTCCCACGCCCAATCTCGAAATAGAAGATCCATATAAGTGCGAGGCCCTTGCTTCGTTGGTATCTTATTGGGAGTCTCGGGTAGAGACGATCGATGATCAGGCTGAGTCTTGTTGTTAAAGAGTGGATCCAATAATGAAGTCATTTGGTGAAGGTTGTGTTCCATGCCTTTCGCCATGAGTTCAAGTCGCCTTATAGTTGAGGCTTGAAGGTCGACGCTTCGCAATTGCGTGTTCAAGGAAGAGACTTTCTGTTTGAGGTAAGAAAGATAGGAGCCGCATTTGCTCATCCACTGTGTTCGAACCGATTCGGGCGAAGAGAAGAGCCACGGAATTTCGTTGAGAAAAGGAAAGGCGGTTGAGCAAGATGCGCATTGCCAAACACTTTCCTTTGTCAGATCTAGGTTACTTGCACCGCAACTGGGGCAGATGAGGGCTGAGTACAATGAGGGCACGTCCACTGGAGGCTCCTTCGACCAGATGATCGACTTTGAAGGCTAGAATTTAGTCCTTGGAAACTAGATTAAAAATAGACTGCCCCTTGGGCAATCCAAATCTGTGTCAAAATGGGATATAAAGAAAAAACTAGATGCTTCCAAGATAGGTTGCGATGGCTTGAATTTGAGTGGCATTGAGCTGGCCGCCAAGGCCCATCATCGTTGGAACAGAGCCTATTGCATTGGTTATTTGAGCGGCCGTGCGGCCTTTTTTTGTGCTAGCTGCGCCAACGCCATGGCAAGAGGAGCAATAGGTGTTATAGAGGACTGTGCCCGAGGGGGCTACAGGCGGCGGAGGTGGAGTTCCCCCCGGGGTGTTCGGATTGTCAGGCGTCGCGAGGGGGTTTCCGCCCCCAAGAACAATAATCCAGTCTCGGACGAGGCTGGTCTCTGACGAGGAGAGTGGTTCCTGTCCTTTTGGCATAGATCCATCAATGATGCTGGTGAAAATTGGGGAGTTTTGGGGGGCACCAGGCAGGATCCAGCCATTTGTGGTCATGTCTTCAATATTCAATATATCTGGAATAGGCGTTGTCTCAGTCGAAGTAGGATTGTGGCAACTCGAGCATCTATTTTGAAGCACGCTTAAGGCTCCGGTCGTAATGCGTTCATTGCTCAGCGAGTTTTCATCGACGCTTATTAGCTCGGAATCATGTTTGGACATGCAATTTTGGAATGACAAAATAATCAACGTCAAAGAAAAAATCCAGGTGTATTTTGATCTAATAAATGAACCCATTTTCGATTCTCCCCTGATTCAGAAAGTTCGTCCCTCTCGTTGCGGATAGCATCTGCTGCGACTATTTCAGTATGAGCGACAAAGAGCTCATTCCAAAGCCGCCAAATTGAGGCTTGTTCAGGGTGAGACACATTTTCTGTAGATAGTACTTTTGAGACAGTGGAGTTCAATCTGCTGCAACAATTGTTTAGAACGTAGACACGAGTGCGGAAGGTGCGGATTATATATTTTTCTGGAGTTATATTTCTCTGTCTGCGATAATTAGATATGTGCAATCAGTGGCTAAAATGGACTAAGATTTTTTCAATCATTTTTCTTTCAAGTGCAATGGTCGGTCTATTCCAGAATTGTGCAAAATCGAATTCGCAAAAAAGCCAGGAACATGCCTCGGGTGAGGCTGATGTTGGACCAATGTGTGGCATTGAAGGATTCTCCTATCTTCATAAAAACTACTTTCTCGTTCACTGTTCAAGCTGTCATGCCAAGTCTGGGTTTGCTTTTCCGGCCTTTGCCGATGCGGATGTCACTTCTTCTTTTCAATGGGCCACGTCAATCACTGCGAAATCTCTTTGGGATTCCTCCACCAACAATAAGTTTTGCGGTGAAGAATGCAGTCTCAAGCCATCCGATCCACTTTATGGTCACTTGCAGAATTGGCTAAAAAGTGAAAATTCTTGCGATTAGATCTTCCAATTTAAATCTCGTGGGCCAGTTTATTCTGTTTTTACTCAATATTTTAATAGCCGCTGTAAAAAGCAAACTTTGCTATCTGAAGAAATCAGGCTCTTGTGAGGAGTAAGGAGTTCAATTGCTTGATTCAATTCAAGCTTTACAACCAGCTTAATATTCTTGTGACTTTCATCTGTTTCATTGTGCCAATTCCAGAGACCACTTCCTTCCTTTCGTGGACCCAAATTATCCAGAATAGCCAAATTTTCTGACTTCAGAATGGACTCAAAGGCACTGGTTTTCAGGCCCAAACCAAAGGGTGAGGATGTTTCAAACGCTAAATATTTAAGGCGATATATTTTGTTGGATAAATTCCCATCTTTGTCTAAATTTTCAATTTCATCTAAGGACATGGGAAGTATCACTAAGTTCGAATTATCAGAAAATGAAAATTGAAAAAAGGACAGAGCCCATTCGAGGTCTTCCTAATTTTCGAATACAAATCCAACATTTGGCAGTTCGAGGCCATGACAATGGACCTCGCTTCAATATTGCGCTGAACATAAGCTGAGAAATTGTACGGAAAGGAGTTTGTTAGGAAATTGGTCGTTTTATCATCTGGTGACCAATTGCCGCTCAAAGGTATCAAATCTTCACGAGATGCTATTTCTTCAGTTTGCTCCCCCCTCGGTCGATCCTTTTCGGTGGGCTGGAGTCTGCGCCTAAAGCTCCCTTCGCAGATATCGTGCTTAGAAAAGAACATGCGCAAACCTAACTGGACACTGCCGTAGTCTGGCACAAAAAAACTGTTCTCGTCAGCTGTTAGATTGGAAAAGCTCAGGAACTCTGGAAAGGAAAGAACTCTTTCAAGGAGAAAGCCTTTTTCTTTACGATCCATTGCTTGATTGCCGAACTCATGAATTTTCAATCCAATACTGGACAATCTGCTTTCGCTACCATTTTTTTGAATTCTTTCGGTTTCGACAGCACAATCAACTTCAATTTTCATTTTGGACAAATCACAGCTTTTGCGGTCTAATTCAAAATTGAGTATGTCTATAAACCATTTCCAATATGCTGTTGATCTGATTTTCTCAGGGCACTGACTCCAAACAACACCAAGCCGTGGCTTTTGAACTTTTTCAGATCGAGGATCGCCTCCCTTGGGGCCGCCAGATATCGCAGAATATGTTGATGCATTCAAGAGCTCAGAAGCTTCAGGGGGGTTCCAAAGACCAAGCTCTTGAAGGCGCTCGCTCACGAGCAGACAAGGCTCAGCTTTGTCTGCGATCTTTGAGGGGTTCAGCTGAAATTCAAGGCAAAACCGGTTGAAGGCATTGAGTATTTCGATTTGAGTTTCTCTCAAGGCCTCGTGTCTTAATTGAACAAAAGGTAAATCTCGCGAATTTGGATAAATCCTCCTGCTCTCCTGAGCGCAGCGTTCAGTGAGGTTTTCTACTGGCTGCTGAGGCACACACACCTCACCAAAAATTTTTCCACAGCGAAAAGAAGAGAAGCTCTTGTCGCACTCTCTGCCCCTCAAAGCACATTTCTTCGAATCCACGCTGGACCTCATCACTCCGCCAATCCAACAAGTATGTGTGGTTTCAATTCGATGAGCTTGCCTTTCGAGTCCTAAAGCGATTAAGTCCCAGGCCATGAAACCTACTATAAGACAAGCTGCGAGAATGCAGCGGCAATGAATGATGTGAGTAATATTTAAATGTCTTTTAAGATCATTCAATTCGAACTTCCTTTGTTTTTAGAACATAACGAAGCATAGAAACACAGGGGCCGCCACAATGGGGGCGGTTATAGCACAAAATAAACTTTGTAGGAGTGTCGATTGAAAATTATATAGAGTGAAATGAGGAGCTTTGTTTAGGGAATTGAGTCCTCCGCACCATTTGAGGCGTAGGACTCATCCTGGTTGTGATCGATCAATTAACCGCAGAAATCTTTTAGATTTTTATAGAGCTCAACTCCGTTTTGGGCTGGTGCCACAACGGTCCTGTACTGTGATTGAATTCGAGCAGAATTTTTACAACTCATAACTTCAGTGAGGCCGTCGACATATTCACCTTCGCCAGAAGCTAATTCTTGCTTTAGGTTTGAATAGTTGTTGATGACGTAGTTAGCGGCTTCTTGCTCGTTGGCTGCAAAAGAAAGTTGCTTACATTAGAGTTCCCCAATAATAGTGGACAGTTTTCTTCGAGCGGTTTAATCAAACCGATAGGAGATAACAATGAGTTCAAAGAGAAGGGCTTTTTCACAAGAGTATAAGGCCGAAGCCGTTGATTTGGCTGAGAAAATTGGCACAACAAAGGCCTCGGAAGATCTAGGTATAAATCCGGCAAATATTCGTCGATGGAAAATGGAGACTCAATCAGGTCGCACCGCTCGCAGCGGTGCGAAAACCTATGAAGAACTGGAGTTTGAGGTTCGAGAACTCAGAAAGGAAAATGAGTACCTGAACAAAGTCAGCGATGTTCTAAAAAAAGCCTAGGATTATATCAAAGGATCAAATGAGAAATTCCAAATGATTTTCGATCTTTCAAATGAAGTTCCTATCATCCGGCTATGCAGACACTTTGGAGTGAGTACCAGCGGGTATTACCAGTGGAAAAAGAATGGCCAGTTGAAATCCATGGCGAGAAAAATGGAAATCTGCAAGAAAATTGAGGAGATTTTCAACGTGAGTAAAAGTACTTATGGGTCACCTAGGATCTTTCATGAGCTGAGAAGCGAGGGGTTCTCTGTAAGTGAAAATACTGTCGCGAAGTATATGAGGGAGATGGGATTGGATGCCAGGTTAAAGAAGAAATATCGAGTGAGAACGACTAATTCGAACCACGAGGGTCCAATTGCTCCACGAGTTTTCAGGATCGAGGATGATCTGCCTAAAGAGTCTAATCAGGTTTTGGCCGGAGATATAACCTATCTAAGATTTGGATCTCGCTTTTTCTATCTGGCCATAGTTCTCGATGTTTGTACCCGAAAGTTGTGGGTTGGTCGGTCACTGACAGTTTGGAAACCACCGGAGTCTTAAATGCTCTGCGGATGGCGTTGGCTAATTGCAGAAATAGGGCGAACATCGTCTTCCACTCGGACCGCGGAATTCAGTACGCGAGCAAATTATTTTGGCTTTGCTGAACAAAATAATGTGATTCCGAGCATGAGTCGCAAGGGGAAACTGTTACGATAATTCGATTGTTGAGAGTTGGTTCAAGTCATTCAAGTCTGAGTGGCTTTACCGTCATGACTACAAAACAGAAGCGGAGCTGAGAACCTTGGTTTTTGAGTATATTGAAATCTGGTACAACAAAAAGAGATTGCATTCATCACTTGGCTATCAGAGTCCTTTAGAGTATGAGTCAACACTAAATGTAAATGCCGCCTGAGAAACTATCCACTTTTTCTGGGGAATTCCACATCCAATGGTTCCGGTCGTCATGCCGAACGCTGGAGGAACAAACATATTTGTCGTTCCACGAGTTGTGGTACCAATCATGGTTTCTGAATCAGTTACTTCCCAGCCAAGTCCACATCCGTCCATGGTATCTTTCGCCTGGCTCACCAAAGGGAAGGCCAACATGATTGCCCCGATAATAATACTGCGCATAAGTTCCTCCTTAAGGAATTGTTATTTTTGTATATTAGATACTGTATCTATTCATAACGAGGAATCAACGGAAATAAGAGATCCATTCAACTCGAATTTCAAACCAAGCGCGCCGATTGAGAGAATGATCGTAGTTCAAAATTGTAGCTTGGCGGAGCTCTTGATTTCGGGCTACCGCAAGGGAGTGCTCGACTCGAAATTCATAATCGCGAGCGTTCAGGTTCCAATTTTTTGAATTCCAGAGGATCCTCCCCAGAAGTCGAATCTTATAGGGGGCAGAGGGGTTCCAGAGCCATCCGCTTTCTATGCCGGGACGCAGGCGAAATCCACGCGGCAATCTCGAATGTGCTTCCATACGGGCTAGACCGAGCGAGTACAGTCGATGGGTCACACCCCCAAGGGAGAGTCCATAGCCGCCTTCGAAACTTCCAACAAGGCAATCCTGACATTCTATTCCCTTTTCTGTTTCGAAAGCCCAGCGGAGGCGCCAAGAGGGGCTGAGATTAAATTGATTGAGAGGGAAGAGAGAGGTGGAAGAAATCAATCCAAGCTCTTGAATTTTAATCGTTTTTTGATCTAATTGGAGCTCTATCCAGGGAAACTCAATCTCTGAAAAAGGAGAGAAGCCTAAATCACTTCCCATGAGATCATGGTAAGCAGATCGAATTTTAATTCTCCCAAAGCTGCGAGGCTCAGCCATAGTTCCAGACAGAGAATTGAGGTTTCCCGCACTGGTATGTACGGAATAGGAATCATGGCCGAGGTCAGTTTGTGACTGTAAATATCTGCTTGGTATTTGGGCTTCAGGAGTTTTTTGAGGATCGCGAGAGCGCAGCAATAGAAGTTTGTTTTCGAGTTTCTGATCTTCTTCGGACCATTTTTTTTTCTTTTTGGCCTTTAGGTACAGCATAGACAATAGGCCAGTATCGAGAACCTCAGAAGAGAATTGCCTTTCAAAATCGTGTTCAATCTGAGGTGTTACAAGCTCTTGATAATCCATCTGTTCGCTTTCGGACAGAAGATCATATCGGAGTTCCAACTGATGAAAAAGGGAGGGGCGAAAGTGAACCTCGCGCACAACTCCGGGGACGGCCTTTATCTGTTTGATCGTCTCGCCTGGTATGACATAAATCCGATGTTGAGTGATCTCCCAATCGGTTCGAACAGCCTCAATCGCTCGAAGAATTTGGTAGGAGCAATTTTTGTCAAAAAAATAGTATTTAAAGTGGGAGTTAATTTCAAGCTCCCAAAGGTGTCCAATCAGGCGATTGGTTTCGATTGCGGTCAGATTTAGGTCATATTCCCATAGGTCACGGCTTTCTGAATTGATGTATTCATTAACTTTTTTGTAGTAGGGTTCGGTTGACCAAATTCCGCGATAGCCTCCAAATACTCCCATGTACATAAAAGCAAGGAGATTTGAATCTGGAGGAGTCCATGCAGCAAAATTCACTCCAGTATCAAGAAGCGCATTTGTTCGCTTTGATCGAATTTTTAAAAAGGTATGTCCAAACATGCTGGCTGGATTGTTTGGATAAGCGCTAGAAAAAACAAGGCTCACTCCGGTCGGATCTTGGAATCGATTAAGAAAATTCTTAAAAAGAGGGCATTCAACCTCTTGAATTTTAAGTTGAAAGGTGTCTCGAAGTAAACGAAACCTCTCCGGAAAAGCGCACTGAGGGTGGAGCTTGAGATCCGTCAATTTCAGATCTTGATCAAAGGCCTTGATTGAGGCAATGAGCTCCGCCAAAGGGTTGACCTTGCCATCTTGTGCGAAAAAAAAACCAGATCCATCCAGTTCGCTACGATACCCGCCCCGATAAGGGAGATAGTGTACGGCGCGCAACCATGGGGCTGATTGAGCGAACTGGTCGAGTAGCGCCGACGCAGCGGGAGACGACAGGGCAAATTCAGTTTCACCCGGCTTCTTAAATTCGTTCCTGGTCTGTGGAGTTGCGGATAATAACACCAGGAAACTGAAACACAAAATAAAACTATTCGCGAACAACTTCAGTTGTAACAGTGGACCCCTGGTCCTGCCAGTTAACTCTCGAAATCTTTTCATCTTGCAGTTCGATGGCTTCATTATTGAGGCTCTTCTTAGCTAGGCGCAAGGCATCCGCTCGAAATAGGGCGCGCTGTGCGGTTGTGGGCATGGCCAAATAAAACCAGCAACTGCCTCCCAGGCCTATTGCGGTGATTATACAGAGCGGTTTAATTGCGCCCTCAATAGGGTAACTCTTTTCCACCTTCACAACTTCGCTTTGACCTTTTGAGTTGGTCATCTTGCCCTCGTACCCCAAGCGAATTGTCGCGCAGCTTGTGAACGAAAAAACAAGAAGACTCAAAGTAATGGATTCAAAAACTGACTTCACTATTCCTCCCTTGCAAGAGCCCCCAATCTAGTGAATTCTTTTTTGTTATGAAAGATAAAAAAACATTTTTTTTAATTCTGCGCTTTGGCATGCTCATTTTTTTGACAAACCTTGGTTGTTCGAACCTTTTGTACTATCCGACGCGATCGCTTTATGTGGACATGAACAAGTTGAACCCCTTGCCTAAAGATGTGTCCTTTGAAATTGAAAAAGGACAGAGCATTCGCGGTTGGTATTTTCAATCTAAAAGCATTCGTCCTCGATCAGTCGTAGTATTTTTTCATGGCAATGGACAGAATCGTTCTTCCCACTTTTATTCACTCTATTGGTTGCTCAAAGAGGGTCATGATTTGGCTATTTTCGATTATCCTGGATATGGACAGACAGAGGGTCAGCCATCTCCTCAGAATACCGTAAAAACAGCCATGGGTGCCATAAACTATGTGCGCAGATTAAAGCCAGAACTTCCCATGATTGTTTACGGCCATAGCCTCGGCGGGGCGATCGCCATGCGGGCGATTTGGGAGTTGCGATCGGAATTTCTGCCAAAAATTCTCATGGTAGATAGTTCCTTTGTGTCCTATCAAAAGACGGCACGGGCGATCATGGCCAAATCTCCATGGACATGGGCGTTCCAGCCCTTTTCGACTTTCTTGTTTAGCGATGAGTGGGCTCCAAGTCATCGAGTTTCTGATCTGGCCGGAACCAAAATCATTGTCATTCACTCGAAGAAAGATGAGATCATTCCGTTCTCAATGGGCAAAGAAGTTTTTGAGGCAGCCTCCTTTCCAAAAGAATTCTGGCAAAAGGAAGCTGGCGGTCACAACGAGACCTTTTCTGATCCAGAAGGTGCAATGCTCAAGGGGAGGCTGCTCAATTTACTTTCTGAGTCCATAAAAAAATGGACTTCCAGTTTGCCTGAATGAGATCCGATTAATTCATTTTCGCTGGCCAAGGTCCCCTCCTAGAAACCCTAGAGGGGGTTGTCCCGTGACAATTATCGTCTCTTTTTTGACAAAACTTCAGACTAACAATGTCTGCGTCGTTTTGTAGGTTTGCACTCATTATGGGCTATCCATGAGCAGCGACAGCTAAATTCGACACCCCGAAGGGGTCCAATTGACTAGGCACCGGGATTTGCAAAATGAACGAGGCCCACTCGCGCAGTGGTTTAATTGGGAGTCTCAGGCCGCAAGGGAGTGTTTTTGTGACCAAAGAATTATGTGGGATGAAAAGAGATAAATTGATGAATGGAAGGTCTAGAAAAGTCTCATTTCTGAGAATGATTTGCGCCATCATGATTTTTGCCTTGATGTTTGGCAGCCCGCTGGAAAGCGGAGCGCGTGACTCGATCTCTCAAGGAGCACAGGAATCTTCTGTATTAAATGCCAAATTGACGACAGGCATATCCGAGAAGGACCTGACCTCTGGCTTTTTGACTGAGCCTGCGGATCTACCAGATGTTAAGTTGGAAAATGGAGAGCAGGTCAGACTCCGTTTGAAAAGTCAAATCGAGCTCCTTTTGTCGCCTCCAGATTTAAGCTTGTCGCCGGAATATCTTAATCTAGATCCCAACTTAAAACAGAAATTTAACACCAAGCGGTTGGGGATACTGAGGGCTCTTGCAGGCGTTCTATCTAAAGGACGCTTTGTTTTTGGATTGCATGGTTTTGTTAAAGGAAAATACCATCAAATTCGAAATCGAGATCAATCTAAAAATGCCGGGGAAAATTTAACAGATATTTTTCCGAGCAATCAGAGGCGTTCGTTGGGAGAACATGGACTTGCTATAGTTAGAGATATTGTTGGTGCCGTTGACAAATTTCTCTTTTCTCAAGTGAATCTTCTTATCGAATCAAACGAAGTTGGTTTTGTTATGGGGCTCGCTCCCATTCTTGAAGCAGGGGCAGCGAAATGGGGTTTTGGTGGGGCGCCCCTATCTGTTTATTTAAGTGTGGGGTACAACTCCCAAGAGAATAGTTATGTTATTGATATTGCGAGAGGGAGCGAATCATTTGAAAATGCAATGTCTGTCTTTGCTATTGGAGGGCTCAATATACAGACTGGCGTGTATTTGCTTTCCAGCAAGTCCGAGAGGGATTGGCCGATTCGGCTTGAGTTGACCCACCCAATTCAAAGAAGCTGACCCACCCAATTCGGATGAGCTGACCCAGGCGTTTCGGGAATTGACCCACCTATATTCGACTTGACACTGGAGTCATAAATCCAGGCAGCGACTAAATCTTCAATCCCTGGCACCTATCCTTAAACAAAGGAGGGTTCCGACTCAACGGAGAACTTCAGTTGCCATGCAAAATCAAATTTTAGAACTTCACACTCAAGGCCGCAGCATCCGCAAGTTGCGCAGGCCCTTAAGATCGCCAGGAATACCGTCAGAGCTTGCATCAGAGACTCAGGTCCACCATCATCAGTCCCCTCGGTAGTGGGTTTCACAGAGCCAGCCTGTCCCAATCAACTGGGAATTTATCGCGACCGAGTTCAACAAAGGTGTCCCTCTTAAAATTCTTCACAAAGAACACGCCATCGAAGTCATGACCTATATGATTTTCTATCATCGTTTCAGACGGCGATTCCCAAAAACCGCAGGTGACAATCAGACTTCAACACAATCCCGGCGAAAAAAATCTTCTTCGATTTTCAGATGGGATTTCAATCACGATCCAAGGACTCAAGCTAAGATTAAAACTCAACTTTCGTCGGAACCTTGCCTGGAGTTCATACACCGTCGGTGAGTTTACCTTCGGACAAAAGCAACCTGAGTTCTTCAGAGCCATTGAAACTCATTCATCAAACTCGGTGGCACCCCAAAGTACGCAGTCGTTGACAATCTTAAGCCCGGCGTCACAAGAGCCCATATCTATGATCCCGACACCAACCAGTCCTTCATTGAGTTCAGCAACCATCATGGATTTGCCGTCTCCCAGCAAGGCCTCGACGGCCCAAAGATAAAGCCGCGGTGGAAGGCGCAATCGGCATTATACAAAACAATTCTTCAACGAAGTCGAGATCAAATCTTTTATTCAATATTTGATCTCAATCAAGATTTCAAAAAATCTCAACGAACTCACTCTGCACCCATGAAGGATCATGATGGAATTTCAAGAGAGGATAGATTCGAAAATGAAAGACCCTTTTGCAAACTGTAAACCCCAATTCATTTGAACTCTCCGTCTGGAAGACCTGTAAGGTTCATCCAGATTGCCATATTCAAGTCGATTCCAAATTCTACCCGTCCCGCATCAGTTTGTCGGCACCACGGTCAAAGCCCGAATCAAAATAAATACCGTCGAGATATACTGCGGATTCAGATTCAATGCAATCCACGCAAAGTAAAATCCCAACAGGGCCTCCACCATCGACGCCCACTACCCAGAACACCAAGTCGCCACCGCCCGATTCAAGTGGCCTCGGCCTCAGGCAAGCGCAAAATATCGGATCCAAAACTTTTGAACTCTTCAAAATTTCTCCGTGATCCTTATCCCCGCTCAAAGGGGCTCAGGGCATCCTCAGGTTAGTTCACAAAAATGAAGTCTCAAAGGCTGATCTCGAGCGCGGCGACACAAGCCCTTATTTTCAATAAAACCCAGTTCAATTTCATCAGGCCGGCTCTCCACAAAGTAGGAGGTACAAGACCACGCATCATTAAACCTGAACGAGATCCCAATTTAATTTATCTACATAACAACAAGGAACCTTAATATGGAAGCCAGGCAATCGCCTATGACCTTAGATTTTCGATTCACCAAACGCTGGTCTCAAGAAGCTGTAGTAATCTGCATCCTCGAGTTTTGTCCCTCATCCTCAGGATGAGAAAACTTGCGAGATCGTCTATCAAATCTCTTACCAGACGAGCGAGTTCAGACACCAGCGGACTTCGAAGATTGGGACATGAGTTTGACAGGACTGACAAAGTAAAACTCAAGGAGCTTTCGGTTCTATCATTTTTAAAAATAAAGAGAACTTGATCACGGGGCAGCCATTGGCAATCACACTCGGGAGAAAGATTTGCCAAGAAAACTTGTGGCCTTTTCCGTAAACCCAGTTTGAAGAAGTTCTCGCAGCCAGAAGCTCGGGCAAGATGATTGGATTTCCAGACTCAATTCCCAAGTGCTTATCCTGATGATTTTGGACCAGGCAATATTCGCAGAAGAAGCCAATGTACTGTTGACCTCAAGCGCGGGCCAGAAAAGGACCTGTCATCTCACTCCCAGATTGATCCCAAGGTTGGTAGAAGACCCAGTCATTGCCAAGCCATGGGAAGGATCAACCCCAGCCAGAGAATAATCTCAAGGGGGTTTCCGAAAAACAATCAGCTTCCCAGAGGAAAAAACTGTGGAAATCTGCTAGCTCGTTTATTTAGCAGTTCTGTCGCCGCCGGGTGGGTCAATTCACCGAATCGGGTGGGTCAATAAGTCTGAATCGTGCAAGGGATCACCAAGTACGATCTGGTACGACCTTCTATCCTCCAGTTGCTCCTATGTACGTTAAAGTTACAAAATCAGGCGATTATGCGAGTTTAGGAATGAGCACAACCTTCCCTCCTTTTGGTGGCGATCTATTCACCTGGACAAATAAGGAGTCTCGAGTCTCTGTGGTGAGAGTTAGGATTTCGAAATACATTCCTGGCTTTGTTCGTTGGACTTGGGGAGGAATTCCAGATCTGGGAATTGTATGGCAGAAAGTCGGCAACGCAGTGGCAGAACTCAAATCTCGTTCTCAAATAAAGGATCGATTGAAGAACTCATCCCTTTCTTCTTCTGGTTTGTGTCGCCAAACTGTTGTTGGGGGTAGATTTGCGGATATTCAGTGAATTAGAATCATCTTTGAGATTGTTAAGATACTTTTTTATGGTCGGAACAGAAGAATTTCCATAGTAAAATGAAAAATTGTATCAGTCCTTAAGGCCACACAATCGGAAGAGCGCCGCTCAAAGCTAATTGCTGTACAGTCTTCCGATCTACTTTCCCACTTGTAACAGATGGAAACGGAGAAAGGAAAAGTATCTTGCGCGGGACAGTCACGGGAGGTATTTCATGGGCCATAGACACCAGACATTCTTCCAATTGTGATTTTTCCATTCGTTGATCGATGACTCCGATCACTTGGGCGGGAGATAGGCGACTGTCTGAGAAGACAATCAGAGCGATGCCCTGAGAGATCTTTGAGAAGTGATACTCAATTTCTTCAGCTTCTATTCTGATTCCTGCAATTTTGAGCTGCCAGTCCGTGCGTCCAAGAAAAATGATTTGCCCCTTGCCGTTTCGACTGACCAAATCTCCAGTGCGGTACCATAATTGAAGATTGTTTCTCCACCGAATAAATTTTTTTTGTGTGTCTGGGACATTTTCGAAATATTCCTTTGCTAACTGCGGCCCGGAAATCATCAGTTCTCCACGATTCTCGACATCTTTGATTTCGTTCAACTCTTCATCTACGATGGAGAACTGGTGATCGGTGTAGCAATTCCCGATAGGAATTCGTGAATCTTCCTGCTCAATATCTGGGATAACATATCGAAAGACATTCACAGTTGCTTCGATGGGGCCATAAAGGTTTTCGATTTGTGAGTTTTGAGCGCAGCTTTTCCAGCGGCGACAAACTTCCTTGTCGAGTGATTCGCCCGTAAATGTCGTGTATCGGAGAGATGGAAGAGAATCGGAAGTAAGATCTATTCCTCTTTGAAAATTGAGGTGGACTAAGGTGGGAACTGATGACCAATAGGTGATGGCATTTCTGGAAATGAAATTGGCAATATCGAATTTGTAACTATCGAGTAAGGGGTAGAGAACAGCGCCATTCACAAGTGCTAAAAATATATCACTCAGGGATGGATCAAAACTCAAGCCAAACGTCTGTGAAATTCGATCCTTGTGATCAATCAGATAATTTGGGAGGAAATTAGCAAGAAAGCTTGAGAAGTTTCCTCGTGTAATGCCAACACATTTTGGCTGTCCAGTACTTCCAGATGTGAAGAGGTAGTAGCAAAATTTATTGTGATCCTCATTTTTAATATCCACACTTTCAATATCCACGGCGTTGATTGATCTCAAAATACCTTGGTCTGCCAATTTGATAATTGAAAAGTCACTTCTGTGTTCATCAAAGAATGCAGCATGCCGTTCGTCAAGGGGCGTGCAGGAAACAATGCTTTTGACTTGGAGCCTTTTAGCAAACCCCTAGATGTGACAAGGATTTGGATTTGTAGATGGGGATGAAGGGGCGATGAAAGAGCATGCAAGCGATCACCGAAACATTTGCATCGACACGTTTTTCGCCGTAAATTCCTATGGATTCATTTGAAGAGGTGTTCTCGGTAAGAAAACTTGCCAGTTGGAGGACTCTTTTGGTGAACTCTCCGTAACTGAGAGAGCTGGAGCTCTTGTGTTCAGAAATGACGACAGCAGGACTCTCGGCCGTTTTTGTTCCATTCTCAAGTATCATTCTGAGGTATGTGGTTAAGCTCGTCATTGAGAATCCTCTGGTTACGAGGCAATACGAAGAAGGTAGGGATAAATGTAAATTTCAATAACTGGAAAGATCATGGCGATCAAAAGGTGGTTAACTACGATCGATGCCCATTGAAAGATTGGACGAGGGTATCTCCTTAGCAAATTGCTCCACAATGTTGCTCCAATAATGATTAAGATGAGCCAGAGGCCTGCCCAGGAAGTAGAAAATAACAAACTAGAAAGTAAATTCAAAGGCGGCGCTCTCAGCTCTGGGACAAGAAGCGAATAGAATGAGCGAATGAAAATTTCTTGAAAGAGCATCATGTGAATGATGACCAACACAAAGGAAACGAGAACTGCAAGAGTATAGTTTCGAAAAAGGCGGTACAAGGGAAGGTAAATATGTCGGAAAAAGAACCTGTAGAGGTAGGTTGAACCTCGTTGCCAGGTCTCCATTGGTGTTTTGGCGAGGATCATAAAATAAGTGGGGTCGGGACAGTTGACTCCAAACAAGCGCGACATCCCAACCAATTGGCTAAAGCTGGCGATGAGAAAAAGAATGAAATAGGTGTAGTGCCCCAGAGTGGCTGCGAATCCTTGAGCATGAAGAGAAGCCAATAGGTTCTTTTCCAGAAATGCGATAGCAAAGAGAAATGCCCCGGTGTAACAATTCCAAATTCCTTTCCACCAGAGTTTCTTTTGTTCCACCTTTTCCAAACAAAAAGTGGTTTCTTCAGGCCACAAAGTACTCCAGGCGAAATTGGTTGGGACGAAGGCAAAATCCTCCTTCGCGGGAAGATTGACCGCCAATACCCAGTAGACAACAAAGAGAAGATACATCTGAGGGTGGAGGATCCAAAATAGTTTGAGAACCTGAGAATTATTTTTTGTGGCCGCTTCGTGAGCAAGTAAATAGCCGATGGCCAGAAAGAATACGATAAAGAGGGGAGCTCCACTTTTTTCTCTTCCTGCGTCCAATCTGAAGCTTTAGTTTTTGATAAATCCGACGCGATCGTTTGTGGTTGAGATCAGATATTTCCCTCTTGAGAAGAACAAATAGCCGCGGGTGACCGAACCTTCTATGCTCTGTCGCTAGCTCCGACAATCGCGACGCCAGAGGCTGGTCTCCATTCTCTTTTGGATTATAATACAAGGTGGTGATGGGAAGGCCCAGCAGACAGCTGGTTCGAGCCTTGGAGACCTCGTATTTTTTCAACAAGGTATGAGGCCTCCGTTCTCTTGTCGCTGGACCTCACCACTTTTTTGAGTTCACATCCTTCAACATGACGATGTCGAGAGCCTGGTCCGCCACGATCCTTTTTTAGGCGCGTATTCTCCATCTCCAGGTCTTTCAGCCGTCTGGCGTCGGTCACGTCCATACCACCAAAACGCTTCTTCCAATGGTAGAGAGTCTGAATCGTCACGCCCATCTCGCGCGACACCTCTTTTGCTGGCGATCCCGTCTCCAGTTTTTTTACTGCAGAAATTATTTGTTCCTCGCTAAATCTCTTCTTCATTTGGTGCTCCTTTACCGGACTCTGCCGGGGGTTATTACGCACCATGACTCAAGATGCAAGGCCTACAGTTTTAAGGGCCAACCGCCTATAGGGTAGCAAAAATTGACTTGTTCGCTGTTATGCTCTAAAGCCATCTAACATATTGTTTTTTAAAAGAAATTTCTCCATCAGAAGTGGGCTGTTTAACTTCTATACAGCAATGGCCTGCCAAATCAAAAATAATTACATTTCAAGTGGCACTCCGATTGCAATATCAAGTTTACGAAGAACTATGTCTTCTTTGGAGGCTCAAAATGCTAAAAAAAATTTTCTCATTCACACTGGTGCTTGCCTTTATTTACAGTGCCTATGCTGCTTCCGAAGGAACGACATACATTGCTGTACTTGATTCTCCTGTTGACTATCAACATCCAGAAATAAGTGCAGTTTTAGATGAGGAGCTATTAAAGGAAGCAAAAATAGTAGATGAAAAGGGACAGGAAAAGTCATGGTATGATTTGAATTTAGAAGCTAAAGCAGAGTTTGAAAAAAGATTAAATAAAAAACAATATGCCGAACAAGTTCAGTTTTTAGATTCAATCCACATGATGTTGGGTGGAAATATACCATCAGATAAAGCTCTTGCGACTCTTTCAGCTGTTGCAAAGGGTGCGATTAAGTATATTTTTTCACCCAAGTTTCGTTCTGGTTTAAATGTCGTTGGAACTTACCTTCATGGTACTCATGTTGCTGGAATTGCAATGCGATCTCTTACCAATGTTCGGCTGATTAACTTTCCTCTCATTACTCCATCAAAACAACTAACTATTTCAGATATTTTAAAGTTTGATCCAGCCAAGCAACGAGAAGACTTGAGAAGACATCTAGACCAAATTAGCCAAGTTTTAAAGCAACAAAATATACGAGTTGTGAATTTGTCAGTTGGTACATCTGGTGAAATCGCCTTCAAATCTGCAAAAAATAGGTCGACTTTCTTCCAAAAACTTTTTTTAAGGGGTAAAATTAAAGAAATGGCCGAACAAGGAGCAAAAATTTTTGCAGAAGAAATGAGAGGGTTTTTTAAAGCCAACCCCGAATCAGTCTTCGTTCTCGCTGCTGGAAATGAAAAAAGAGATTTGCGAAAAATTGGTGACCACACAGCTAATATTGAGGCAGGTAACTTAATCAAGGTGGCTGCCATAGACGGTAAAGGAAAGATTGCTTCGTTTTCAAATAGATCGTCGTCGTATGTTGACATTGCTGCTATTGGCACAGGAGTAACAAGTGCATTGGTCGGTGGAAGTGAAATGCATATGTCGGGCACATCACAAGCTGCTCCAAGTGTTGCAAATACACTAGCAAGAATATTTGAATCAAACCCCCAAATGTCATCAGCTGATGCAATTGAAGCACTATATTCTCGGTACACAACCAGTGATTCAACATTAGCTGATATGGTGGCTAATGGAAGAGTTTTAAAATCTAGCCCCGAGACCGAAAGGTTTAGTGCCGAAAAAGCTACTTACGAATTAACAGGACAAGTTTCTCAGAGCGAAATCAGCAGGGTTATTATGCAATACTCACAGCAGGTAGTAGAAAAAAGATTATCGTCATTGGATTTAACAATTATGAAGGGTGGAGTTGAAGCTCTGACCATTAATATCAAGAATGCCAACGGCAAAATAGATGTTTCAATCGTCGAAATTCCAACTGCAGCAGATGGAACACCAAAAGTGGCAAGGCATTCAGCTTCATCAAGTGCGAAATCTTGTCAGGCTTTATTTTTAGGTCTATAGGATATGAAAATTAAACTTTGCAGGCGACTGCAAGCTATTCGACTTTTTGTTTTTTTAAAATTTTCTCAAGTAAGTCGTCGTCAAAGTCATTGAACACAAAATCCAAAATTTCATTAAGATGCTCTCTAATTGCTTCATGAACAGATGGCATATCGCCTTCGTTTTCATGATAAATAAGGGCCAGTTTTGGCAAGATGCCTTCAACCTCGGCACTGATATTCATGGTCTCAAAGGGGAGAAATCTTGGGGATCTTTAAAAACTGCCTTAGCTTTTTTCTTAGTTTTAATTTTTTTCTTTGCCATAATCACCTCTTCTTTTTTCTATCTTCAATCAATTCACAAATTGGGACATCTAAAATCAATGCGAGTTTAAGAAGCATTTCAAAGCCGAGGGTTTGGCTTTTTTTAATGCGAGCTACATTTGAGGGGTGAGCGATACCGAGGCCACTTGATACCTCTGAATAGCTTAGCCCCTTTTTTTGAATAGCCTCATCAACGATAAGGCGAGGCATTTTATAGCCTCGCTTGGCATATTCTTTCTCAAGCTCTTTAAGGGGATCCTTTTTTTCTTTCTTAATCATCTATCCGATCCATTCCAATACAATTTTATCGGCTTCTTATGCCGATATCATAAATATACTGGCTTTAAAAAACAATGCCTTTAAAAGTAATACTTTTATTGACCTATACTATGCATTGCATTAGGATCTAAGTATAGCCAGGAGGCTCATTTATGAAATCCAAGTTCTTAAAAACAATAAGTGCCTTGTTTGTTCTGGTTTTAACAGCTTGTGGAGGTGCTGGAGGTGGATCTGCCACTAATAGCAGTGAACCGAGCCCTGACCCTGTGCCAATTGATGGTGATGCCTCCAATGGGCTTAATGAGTACTATTATTTTAGTAAGGACGATCCGAGAAATATTTCTTTAACTGCATCCATGCCGAAGAGTTCAACCATTGGAGTTGAAAATCAGTTTTTTATTCAGATAACAGAATCATCTACTGCCGATATGAACATTGGCTTATTCGCCCCAAAGTGTTTGCTTGGGGCGACGACCAACAGCTATGCAATGGTTTTAATCTCAGGTGATGGCCCAAGTCTTGTTTCTCTAAGAACTCAATCATCGGCCATTGAAATCGAGGAGCTTTCCTATGACAATAACCTCAATCAGAAAAAAGGCGAAGGGGTGCAAGTTCTTGCAGGCGACTGCAACGAAGGCATATTTTTATCCGACGATACAACCACTGTTGTAATTGCCAACGATGCTGTGGCCATCGTGACCGATGGCTCAGGCAATATCTATGTGGGCTTAAATAAAAATATGTCTTTCAATTCTTTGCAAAACACCCCGATTCAGGTGTCCTCGGAGACTACTTCATTCAATGAAGCACCGATCAATTCGTATCATTTTTGGCAAAGCAATGCTCCTTTGCTAGGAGTGACGAATCAATCAAGCAGTGGTGGGTATTTTGATAATGGGCAATTTTTTGGAATGTATCATGGTGCTGTTGAAACAGCCTTCGGCAATGGCCAAGCCAATTTAGTTTTAAATACATCCACAAATATTGAATCGCATCACACTGTTGTAAAAGGCCAAGGTTCCTATTTTGCCAGAGAACTGCGAGGCACATCTGGTGTTATCAATGGGCGAACTATTTTCTTTGGCTCAATGAGTGGCTTGTGCATCAACACTCAAGGTAGCTATACCGAATGTTTTGGTGTCGATGCCTTTGTGGTCGCATCGGAACAGGAGTGATTTATGAGTACATCTGCAAACACAGTTGCATTTTTAATTTTGACTGCCCCTGTTTGGATTTTTGTTGTGGGTCTTCCGATGGCTTGTTGTTGGATGGTTGGAAAAAAGTTGATCGGATTGCTGAGAAAGCTCAGACTTGCACCTCGACCCAAATTATCCAAAGAGGATCGTATTTGTCTCATGCGACAAGAGCTAAGGGACTACGATACTGAAATGTCGGGCTTTAATCCGATGAAATACAACTACTCAATTTTTGAGTTATTCCCGAAGCAACCCGAATTGGAAGTCGTAAATCAGTGGAGAAAAAAGATTTTTTCCCTTTCGGATTTAAAAGATGGACCGAATGAGAAAACTGAAAAAATTAAATTTTGGTATTCTATATTTTTAGCGATGGCCTTGATGAGGGTTGATATGAAGAAGCAAAAAATTTGGACTTCGGAGAAAGAGCAATTGTGGTTGGGTTTTCCCTATAGACCAAAGGCCATGAGAGAAGTTGATCCGATATATTTTGAAACAGTAAGGGAGAAGTACTTGGGCAATCATCTTGAAAACAGAGAGCCAAGCAACAAATTGGCCTGTTAATGGCCCTAAAACTGCTTTGGTCGGGATCGTTATGTCATCGACTTGACATTGGTCTGACCCGATCATAGGTCTGAGTTTAAATTTTAGAAAAATATGACGAAAAGATAGGCGATGGAATCTAGGATAAGGGGCTTACAATTTCACTGGCGAGAGGGAAAGCATTTTGATGCTCTCAGGGCACAGCTTTATGACAAAAAGAATCGGAAAACAATGTGGATTAGTGCTAAGACCCATGAAGTTTTAAAACAGATCAACGATTACTTAAGGCATAAGAAATTAAGTCAGAGTGGTGCCATCAGCGATCCACACTTCATAGCTTTAAAAGAAAAATTTGCAGAGGATATAAAAAAGCAATTTGGTCTAGAGTCATATTTGGCTAAAAAACGAGTTGAGTTAAAAACCAAAGAGTTTGATTTTGGAGTTTTTCTCGATTTGTTTTTTAAGCAAAAATCACAAACTACTGCTGTGGCCAATTCGTACTTGAGCTGGCTTAATTTTTTCTGGATGCCACTTTTGAGAGAAAAATATGGTTGCGAGCATCCAAGTCAGTTCATCAATTTTGAAGGATTTATTGAGGATGATATTCGCCAAGCCAAAACAAAACTTGGAAAGCCTTATTCGCCACATACTTATTCGGGCTTAACTTCGGCATTCAATGAGTTCATGAAGTTTTTGAAAAAGAAGAAAGTCATCAACCCTGAAGAATTTTTTCTTGTTTATGTTGAGACCGATACTTTAGAGCAAGAGAAGCGAGGCAAAACAGTCAGCAATCGTGGCAAGGACTATTATAAATCCGAAGAAATTTATGAGATAAAGAAAAAAATTGATTTGACTTATCCAGTGAGTGGCAAGCTCTCGGATTCTGAATTAAAAGAAAATAAAAAATGGAAGTTGCGAGCCTATGCGATTTTGCTTGGTTGCTGTATGGGCCTGCGACGAGGAAATATAGTCGGCCTTAAAGCTGAAGATTTGCACCCAGAAAATCAAGTGCCTTATCTGATCACGAGCGACAACATTGTCGTCGGTCACTCAAGGGCTGAAAAAGGAGCTTTGAAATTAGAAAACTCAACCAAAACTTTCAAGGGGCGAGTGGAGTTGCCATTCATCCAGCCTGATGTAGACATCTTGGTTGAGCTTGCAATGTACATTAAAGCCGAAGTTAAAAAGGGCTACATCCTAACTGGTGGTAGCCAAACAGGGACGATTTTTCCTGATAGCTTTAATGCTTTTTGGAGAAAAATAGCTGAGCGAGCAAAATTCAGATATGTGCATCCTCATGGCTTCAAGCATGGTTATGCAAGCCGAGGGGCTGTAAAACTTGGCGAATGGTACAACAACTCAGTTTATTTTTTGCACAGATGCTGTATGCACTCCAAATTTGAAACCACCCAGAATTATATTAAGAGCAGTGTTAAGGATGGCTTCATTGATGAGTTTAAGTTTTTAAAGAAAAAATCTAAATAGACTGATCGACAAGAGCTTTTAGAATGTTGGCTTCGGGTCTTTGCTTTTTTCGCAAGCTGATTAAAAAATCTTTTTGTTCAAGCAAGTTGTGTGGACAGCGATATTCATTCAAAAAAGAAATGGTGGACCTGACAGGGATTGAACCTGCGACCTGATGACTGCCAGCCATCCGCTCTCCCAGCTGAGCTACAGGCCCATTTTGTCTTGAATTGATACTTACCACTCTACCACTTTTCATTGCACCGATAATTCCTACCTAAAAAACCTTTATTACATTAGCCACTTACAAACGAGCCATTGGGAGACCTTAATAATGCCATGCTTCCGCTCTCCCAACTGAGCTACAGGCCCACTTTTACAAATCTTCAAATTTACAATTCTTCAAAGAAATTATTGAGGATCATTTCTAGCTCTTCTGGCCAATGGTGGCAAGTAATAATTTTGTTGAAAAACTCAATACTTAGGGGATCTAATAGGACCTAAATGAATCTTGGGGAGGAGCCGATATGATAGATAGGACAGCGATTCTGAAGAAGTCTATGAGACTTATTGCCGTATTATTTGTTTGCCTTGCTAGTTGTTTGCAAGGGCAGGCGAAGAATCTGACGAACCGTCTTGGTGTTGGTTATGCCGATCAGTTGCGGAGGAGCTGCCCAGTCTTGCGGTAAGATATTACCCAAATCAGAATCTCGGTTTGTCTGCCTCACTTGGAGTCGATACTCATAAGGACAGTTCACGGTTTGGATTTATGGCACGAGTTCATCGGGTGATATTTATGGAAGACAATTTGAATTTTTACATGGGAGCCGGGGCGGGAATTTTGAGCGTTGAACTGGCAGGAGCAACCAACTCTGGATTTGAGGTCAGTGGATTTTTTGGTTCTGAATTTTTCCTTCCCGGATTGGATTCCTTGGCATTTATTTTTGAGGCTGGAGTTGGAGTCACTTCAATTTCGAGTGAAATTCGTTTTCGAACAATGGGGAATAGTCCAATCAAGGCAGGAATGGTCTTTTATTTTTAACTTGCAAAAAGATGAAGGGGAAGAAATGTCAAAGCGTATCATTGAAACCAAGTCAGCGCCAGCGCCTGTGGGGCCTTACTCGCAAGCTGTTGAAATCGGAGATACTCTATATTGTTCGGGGCAAATTGCGATTGATCCGACGAATGGAGAGGTGTTAACCGGAGATGTCAAGACTCAGACAGAGAGAGTGATGAAAAACATAGAGGCCGTGTTAGCAGCGGCGAGTTTGAATTTTTCCAATGTGGTAAAAACCACAATTTATTTAATCAATATGGCCGATTTTGCCCAGGTGAACGAAGTCTACGGCAGGTATTTTAAATCCTCGCCGCCCGCCAGATCAACGGTGGCCGTATCAGGTTTGCCAAAGGGAGTCAGTGTGGAGATCGAAGTTCTGGCAAAAAGGTCCTGAGCGAGGGTGCGACTGCAAAGGGGAATTCTTTTTGCTGGTGTATTTATTTCTGGCTTAGGGGCCTGGGCCTTCTATGAAGAATCGCTCAAGATTTCTCGACAAACGGTGACCAGTTGGGAAGAGGATCACGCGGCGGATTGCGCAGTTGTCTTGACTGGGGGTGCCGGGCGTGTCCGCGAGGGTTTTGATCTTTTGGCTCATAAAAAAATTAAGAAATTGGTTATATCTGGGGTCTATCCTCATGCGACTCTGCGGGAGATTTTTCCTCAGTGGCCATATTATGGCGTTCTGGACCAGCGGAATATCATTTTAGAAAAAAGATCTGGCACAACTTACGGGAATGCTCAGCAGAGCTTGCCATTGATCGAGGCTCTGCATTGCAGGGACTTGATTTTAATTACCTCAAGAATTCATATGTATCGTTCTATGAGAATTTTTTCGTCTGTATTTCCGGAGTCTTTTCCAATTTATCCCCGGTCCATCGTGCAGGGTAGCTATGAGACGCCTTTTCCAGAACTAGCCATCGAGGTTTTTAAATCTCTTTTTTATTCGCTTTGGGCCTACTAAAGGCCAGCAGGCCTCATCTTTCTCAAAGTCCTGTTTAGTTGAGTTTTATCAAGCTCAAGGCAGAGGTCTCCGATTTGTAATTGGAACATTTGGAGAAGAGAATGGCTCAAATCGCAACCTATTTGGTTGGACAGATAGATTCACTCGGCGAGTGGTTTTTAAATATCGGCAAATACACTTTTAGAGTGTTCATCATGATCTATCTTGCCGTTCGTGCTGCCGTTTATGATCAAGCCCAAGGGATTCGAACAATCGTGAGCGTTATTTCTGCTCAGATCTATTTCACAGGAGTTCAGGCGCTTCCGCTCATTTCAGTTTTGGCTCTTGCCTCAGGTGGCATTGTTATCATGCAATCGAATATGCAGCTGAGTTTATTGGGTGGCAATGACATGATTGGAAACCTTCTCGTCATTATTATCGTGAGGGAAATCTCACCTCTGTTAACTGCGCTCGTCGTGATTGCAAGAAGCGGAACGGCCGTTGCCTCTGAACTCGGAAACATGAAGGTTAATAGAGAGACCGATGCCCTGGAAGTTATGGGGATCAATCCTCTCAGTTACATTGTCTTTCCTCGTCTCTTGGGTGGAATTTTAAGCGTTCTAGGACTATCTTTTTACTTTATTGTTGTTGCCCTTCTAGGCGGATTTTTAGTCACATCTCTTGTACATGATTTACCATTTATATTTTATTCGGAGTCCCTGGCGCAAGCATTCACGGGGGAGGATGTCTTACTATTTTTGGCAAAAAACACGTTTAGTGGAGCGATCATTTTTGTTGTTTGTTGTTACCAGGGGATGCTGGTTCAGAGTGGTCCAGAGGAAGTTCCTCAGTTTACGACAAAAGCTGTTGTAAATAGCATAATTTATGTGACTGTTTTTAACTTGGGGACCACAACCTTATTTTATCTCAATCAATTGAGAAAGTTGGGAGTGTTTTAATTTGGAGATCTCCAAAAGAATAGAAAGAATTTCTTTTGATGATTTGTCATTTTCGTTTGGTTCTTCGCACAAACCTTTATTTATTGGGATGGATTTTGAGTTTCAAAAGGGCGAATCATATTGGATAAAGGGTGTTCCCGGAAGTGGAAAATCAACGCTTTTAAAATTGTTAGTTGGACTGGTTCAGGCAACTGCAGGCGATATGACGATAAATGGGGACGGTTTTCGACAGATGAGCTTTGAAGAATTTCTTCCCTACCGAAAGCAGATTGGGTACAGTTTTGACCTCGGAGGTCTCATCTCGAACTGCACTCTGTTCGATAACCTCATGTTGCCACTGACCTATCATCACTTTATGCCTCCCGAGGAGGCGAGATCATGGGTTCACCAATTGGCAGAAGAATTTGAAATATCTCCAGTATTACACTTGCGACCCAGTCGCGTTTCGGGAAGCAACAAGAAAGCAACAATAGTGGCTCGCTCTTTAGTGATGAAACCTAGAGTTTTGCTTCTGGACGATCCCACAACTGGAATATCGGGTTCAAGAGTATCAAAGTTGGCAGAAGTCATTCATGATGGCAGAATGAACGGCCAAATTGATTTTGTTATTTTTGTATCGGAAGACATGCCTTTTGTGAGGAAAATTGCAACTCGCACAATTGAGATTAAGGATCAACGAATTCATCAGACAGAAGCTGTGCAATCTGGATTCATTATTGTAGAAAAGAAGAGGGTCACGTGATCGTTAAACTCACTCGGTACGAAAGGATGGCTGGTCTTTTTCTGGTAGGGGCTATCGTCGGGTCCATTGCTGTAACGATTGGTGTTGCCGCAAAAAAAGGATGGTTCTCAAGAAAGATCTATTACGAAACAAATTTGGATAATGCTGAGGGGATACATCCTGGCACGATGGTTCAAGTATCAGGTCTGCGGGCCGGAGAGGTGAGTGAAGTCGAGCTCCTAAGTAACGAGCAGGTGATGGTGAAATTTAGGGTTCTTGAGAAGTTTTCAATGCGTGTGAGAGGAGACAGCCGGATTCAGGTGGTAAGGCCCTTTTTGATTGGAGAGAAGGTGTTGGATTTGTCAGTTGGATCAGATGAATCTCCGGAAATCCATGAGGGAGGGCGCGTGCCGTCCCGTCCTTCCGTCGACTTGATGGATCTGGTTTCAGGAAAGAGAATGAACGAATTTCTAGGGGGCATAAGTGGCTTTGTTGAAAGCTTTCGAATTCTGAGTCGGGCTTTCGCTGATCCACGGAGATCAGAGGCCTTTGTTAATACAATGGATCGGATAGAGCCCCTTGTTGTCAATATGAATGCCATGTCACTTGGTGTAACAAAGATGACTCAGGCCCTCAATCGAGAGGGACGAATGGAGCTAATGGCAGGAGGTTTGGCGGATTTGACCAACGAGCTCAAAGTAATTCTTCCCGATCTCACCAGAGAAGCACCTCAAATTGGAAAGCAATTGGGTCAGTTTGTGTCGAGCATGACTGTTCTGGCCAAAGAATTTGAGGTTCTTGCCCCGGCTCTTCGTGAGCTGGCGCCTGATCTTCCTCAAACAAGTCGGCGAGCAGTCGAAGCCTTAAATGAGGCTGTTGTTCTTTTGAAAGCCATGCAGAAATCCTTTTTTCTGCGTGGAAGTGTGAAAGAAGTCATCGAGGAGGAAAAGCAGAGGTCTCCCTCTTCAGATTCGGATTCAGATGTGAATTCCGGTTCCGGAAAGAAATAAATTTAATTCATTTCACTGCTCATTGATTGAGTTTCTATCGACATCAGATATGATACGAACCCAATGACGATTCAATTTTTCTTGCGATATTTATTTTCAAAGAGGGCAGGGGCGCTTATTAGGATCATTTCCTGGATATGTGTGTTTGGAATTGGTCTCGGGGTGATGTCCTTGATTGTCGTTTTGAGTGTTATGAATGGATTTAATGGAACGATACGAGATCGATTGCTCGCAGTGGATCCTCACTTGGTTGTTGGGTCGATTGTTTCCGAAAATAGAGATTCAACCGAGATTCGAAACTCCCTGGCTGAATTACAAAGTGAATTCGGGCAAATACGGAGCGTGGATACGGATTTGGTAGAAAGCCAAGATGTGATTTTGAAAACGCTCGATGGAACCTTTGGCGGTGCCATAGCCAAGGGGATGGATGTGGGCGACTTACAAAATATCCTTGTTAGCGTTCAGAAAGTGGGCCAAAGACACAAGGGTCACTATGGAGAAGAGATAGAAGTCAGAGATTCAGAAGAGGGTGTAGGAGGGGTTAAAGAACTTGCTCGTCTGGGCCCGAAGGAAGTCATTTTGGGGGCTGATTTGGCTCGCTCTCTTCGGATTCTTGAAGGAGATCAGATCATGGTGATACCTCCTGAATCTTTGTTGAAGCCGAAAGGAGAAGCTCTAGTTTATGAAACAGTCACTGTAAAGGCTCTTCTCAATTCGCGAGTGGCCGACATAGACAGCAAATTTATGTTTTATCACCTGGGACAGACTTTGGGACAATTCAAGAAGTCGGCGAGCAGAGAGATCAATCTTGAACTGCGTTTTAAAGATCCAGGCGATCATGTTCTTTATGAAGGTGACCTTCACAAGAGGGGATTTCGAACCTCCAATTGGATTGAGCGCAATGAGGCTCTTTTTTTCGCTCTAAAGATGGAGAAATTGGCGATGACAATATTTCTTGCTTTGAGCGCATTGATTACCTGCTTTTCTATCATTACCGTTTTGGTTCTCTTGTTGACTCAAAAGCGACGTGATCTGGGTATCCTGATGGCTATGGGATTGAGTCAGACGAGAACGAGATGGATATTTACGCGTGTTGGTATGATTTTAAGTTTGACCGGAATGCTGAGTGGACTGGGTTTGGGTCTTGGTTTGTGTTGGGTGTTGGACAAATACCCCATCGATCTATTGCCTGATATCTACTATGATTCATCGATTCCAGTGCTCGTCACACGAGAATTGGTTTACTTTGTCATATTTGTTTCGGTGATCGTGGCTTTTGTCAGTTCTTATTTTCCCGCTCGGGCCAATACGGTAAAATGGCCCGCATTAGCACTCAGACGTGGAACCAAATAACAGCTCTGAAACAACTTCTGGAGCACGTTATTGCCTTTAACGGAGACTCTTAAAAGTTGAGCTACTACCCTGGACATGCAAAAAAATCGCCACCCAACTCTTTTATATTGTCCCATTTAATGGGGGTATTCTGAAATTTTTCCGGACACTCTTTGTCCATGGAGCATACGATCTCCTTTTCAATATTTTTACTAGAGTCAGTGAAATCTAAAACAATGTATGGAATTTTAATCTTGCAGGATATTCTGTCAGGTCCACTCTTGCCCTTCGGTAAAAGTGCAGCAATATAACTCTCCTCTTCTATTCTTATTGATCCAATCCGTACACTATCAGCAAACTCGGACAAAACTTCTAGTGAGGGACAAGGATCCGACAGGTACCCCTTCAACTCTTGCAATTGGTCGCGGGAGGATTCACTTTGAAGCACCATCTCGATGGACTTCGAGATTTGGGAAGCGTCAATGCATACGTAGGCCTGACTGCAAAGGGAGCCAGCGGTAAAAAAAACCAATACAATTAATCGATTTAGATTTTGAGTCATGAATTTCTCCTTTTCGACCATTATATTAAAACATTTTAAACTAGCGACGCAGGACGTCCTAATACGCAATGCATTATTTAATGTCAAGCATTATATTTCGATCTGTCGTGGATGGTAGGGGGTCAACAGCGAACTTGGATTCAACAAATGCATACAAGGGATCAAATGCCAGCTCCTGTATAATTCCATTTTCGAAAGTCATAAATATAATTGGGCTCTGGGAAAAGTTTTGTGATGAGTAGAGCTGCTCTTTTTGAGGCGGATTTTTATCGGGAATTTCAAGCAATGTCTGAAATGATGGGATGCTTGCTGGATCCAAGCCAGGAGTGATGATTTGTCGATTTTCTATGTCTGCCAAGGCTTTTGCATTTTCGTAGCCCCCCGGCTTGAAAGATCCAAGGCTCGGTATTGGGCCAAACCCTGCAAGCAAGGCTTAGGGCTTCTAAACGGAGACTTCAAAATCTCTGAGCACTTTCGTTAGAGATGTCTTCTTGTCTGTTGATTCGGAACGTTGCCCTATTATCAATGCGGCAGGAACTCCAAATTGGCCAGCTGGAAATTCCTTCATGGTCGTTCCTGGAATGACAACAGAATTTTTGGGCACTCTTCCTTTGGTGATCTTTGGATTCTTTTCGGTCACGTCGATGATTTTCGTAGAGGCTGTGATAGTCACTCCCGCACCCAGAACGGCTCCCTCTTCAATGACAGCTCCTTCAACAATAATGCAGCGGCTGCCCACAAACACGTTATCCTCTATGATGACGGGATTAGCTTGGATCGGCTCCAAGACTCCGCCTATACCAACTCCACCAGAGAGGTGTACATTGGCTCCGATTTGTGCGCAGGAGCCAACCGTCGCCCAAGTATCTATCATCGTTCCTGGACCAACCCAGGCTCCGATATTCACGTAAGAGGGCATGAGTATGGCGCCAGGGCTGACAAAAGATCCCTTTCGAACGAGAGCATGAGGAACAACTCTGACGCCCTCAGTCCCCCGCCATTTTTTTAATGGTATCTTGTCCACAAAACTGAATTCGCCAAGTTCAATCAATTTCATTTTATTGATTTTAAAATACAGCAAAATGGCTTGCTTGAGCCACTGTTGAGTCACCCACTCAGAACCTTGTTTTGTGCAAATTCTCTGATCGCCCGAATCGAGGCCATCGATTGCATATTGGATCGCATCTACGACATCCTTTTCGATGTCCTCATTTGTTTTGATAGATCCCAATTCATCAAAGGCCAATTGAATGAGTTCTTTTGCATGTTCTGTTTGACTGTCCCTGTTCATGAAATAATTCCTTGTTAGCCGTCGAAGCGCATTGAAAAATGCCTTTCTAAAATTTTCATCATACCTACCAGAGATCAGCATCGATTAAAATACTAAATATAATAAATAAAGATTTGGAGGAGTCGCAGGAGTTTGGAATATCAAACTTCGAGAACCTTGAGTCCTTCCAGAATGGCGGGGACGTGAATCTGCACTACGCTCTTATGGTTGAGTCCGCGTTCTATCTCGTAGGTGAGTGTTGGCATATTGCGTTCTAGGCCACAATAGGTGCCGAGGCAACCTGGAGTTGGGTAGCCAATGCTATCTTGAATTTCGTAACCTGTCAGTCGAGAGATGACTTCGGCTATATTCCTGCAATCTCCGTTTACGTTGAGCATTGGCTTCCAGGAATGCAGGCTGAGAATGAAAACGGGTTGGTTCCTCTCGATCCATCCAGTGAGCGCTTGGTTCTCGAGTTCGCTGTTTGCGGCGTTCCCGGGAAAATAGCGGGGATTTTCAACGGCAGCTGTCCAGTCTTGAGTGGGGAGATTGCGATTGAGATCGACCCCATTGGAATTTTGCCGTTGACCACTGAGAATACCGTCGACATTAAACAAAGGCACAATGGTGAGCCGCAGGCATGGCACTGAGCCTTTGGCGAGTCTTCCGAGGAGAGCCGAGGCAGCAACGGTTCCTTCGCTTTCGTCGCCGTGCACGCCCCCTAAAATCAACACATTCGGGCCTCCTTGGCCAACTTGATATCCGATAATTGGCAGATTCAATTCCGATTGACCAAATATAAAACTTTTCACTTCTAGTTTCCTCGTGATAGGTTAGGGGCCCATGAAAACTCACTCATCCATTATGGTCAAGAAGTTCGGTGGCACCTCAGTTGGCTCAATTGAAAGAATTGAGGCAGTTGCAGACCGTGTGTTAGCTGATATGAAGGCTGGACAAAAGCCAATTGTGGTCGCAAGTGCTATGTCGGGAGAAACCAACAGGCTGGTTAAGTTGGCCAACGACATTGATCCCTCTTATCGGGGGCCAGCCTATGACATGCTCGTTTCTTCGGGGGAGCAGGTTTCTATTGCGCTGCTTGCAATTGCATTGAAGAAGCGAGGTGCCAAAGCCGCGCCTTTGCTTGCGCACCAACTGGGGATACAAACGGACTCTATTTTTTCAAAGGCCCGTATCACGAATGTGGATGGTCAAAAGCTTCTTGGTTTGTTGGAATCCTCAGTCGTTCCGATTGTCGCCGGTTTTCAGGGCGTTACAGTAGGACATCAAATAACTACATTAGGTAGAGGCGGGGGAGATACGACGGCCTTGGCTCTTGCGGCAGCTGTTGGTTTGGATGTCTGTGAAATCTATACAGATGTTCCGGCTATATTTACTGCTGATCCGCGTTTGGTGCCGATGGCTCGCGAAATAGACGTGTTGAGTTTTGAAGAAATGATGGAAATGGCTACTTTGGGCTCTAAAGTTTTGCATTTTCGAAGCGTTGAAATAGCGGCCAAATATAATGTGAAAATCCACCTGAGGTCTGCTTTTGAAGCTCGAGAGGGGACCTGGGTGGTGCCAGAAGGAGAGAAAATGGAAACTCCAGTTGTATCTTCAATAACTCACGATGCCTCTGTGGTCGTATTAAAGCTTTTTCCGGTTCCGTTTGGAGCAAAGTTTTTGGCAGATCTTTTTGAAAAGCTCGCAGAAAGAGGAGTCGTGGTCGATATCATCACTCAGAGTCAAAATGAAGAGGGGCAAAGAGTTGCATTTTCAGTTCCCGAAGATGATTTGAACATGGCGCTGGAAGTGGTGGTGTCTGTCGTCGGTCCTAAAACTCAAGTGGTTCCTATGAGAGGAATGGCCAAGCTTTCGGCTGTTGGAGTGGGTATGGCGAATCATCCTGGCGTGGCCTCAAGGTATTTTCGAATTCTTGATAAAGTGAATGTACCTGTTCATCTTGTAACGACTTCTGACATTAAAATCAGTGCTGTCATTGAGCGGGAGAAGTTGGGAGAAGCCGCTAGGGCCTTGCATACTGAATTTGGTTTGGACCGCGAGGCGAGTGTTTGAAGGGGAAGAATCGCTAAGGAGAGGGATGGACTTTTTTTATCGTAACAACGAGCTTGGTTTTCTATCAGGAAAAGTTTTTTTTTCGCTAAATGATATTGCTTCCAGAGCAAAGCGACCGGTGTATGTCTATCATTTAGATTCTATCCTTCAGCGCTATCAGCGTTTCGTTGATGCCTTTCAGGGGGAAGTGCTCGTATGTTATGCCGTCAAAGCGAACTCACATCCTGTTTTGTTAAGGGTATTGGCTCAAAAAGGGGCTGGCGCTGATGTTGTTTCTGGAGGCGAAATAAAGTTGGCTCTGTCCTGCGGGTTCCCTGGGAGTCGAATGGTTTTTTCCGGAGTCGGAAAAGAAAAATACGAAATTCAATTGGCCCTTGAAAATAGAATCAAGCAGATCAACGTTGAGAGTCCCTCAGAATTGAGGCGAATCGGACAGGTCGCACGGTCAATGGGACTTCAGGCCAATGTGGCCTTCCGATTGAATCCTGATGTGAATCCGGACACTCATCCCTATATTCGAACAGGATTTAGGGAAAACAAATTTGGAATGGATGAAAGTTTTATCTTGGAATTAAAGAAAATTTTGAACGAGTACTCTCGAGAACTGAAGCTCGTAGGGCTTAGTTTGCACATAGGGTCTCAGATTCGTGACTTAGGCCCTATCGAAGAGGCCGTGCGAAAATCTTTGCCATTGTTTAAATCATTGCGTGAGTCCGGTCATCCTCTAAATGGTTTTGATGTGGGCGGAGGATTGGGTATTGATTATCATCAAGACAATGAGAGCTCAGAAATTGAAAATGTGAAGGTCTATGCTCAAACAATGAGAGGCCTTTTGAAACCCCTCGGGTGTGAAGTGCTCTGCGAGCCCGGAAGGATTTTAGTTGCCGGTGCAGGGGTGTTGTTGACAGAAGTGCAGTATATCAAGGAAACGCCCTATAAGCGCTTTGCTATTGTCAACACGGGGATGCATCACTTGCTGCGTCCCGCTCTTTATGAAGCCTATCACCGAATCCTTCCTCTCAAGGAGGGCAGGGTCCAAAGGGAAGAAATAAAAACTTACGATGTCGTAGGTCCCATCTGCGAATCAGCTGACGTGATAGGCTTCGAAAGGGAGTTGCCGGAGCTGAAAGAAGGCGACTATTTGGCTAATATGGATACGGGGCCTATGGAGCGGTGATGGCTTCCCACTATAACAGCCATGAGCTTCCCCTTGAATGGGTCTATCATAACGGTGAGGAGCTTCATTGATGAGGACCTTTTTAGGTATTTTTGGTCGTGGCTTGGTGGCTTTGCTGCCAACTTTTTTGTCGGTCTATATTTTAATTCGTTTTTTTCAATGGGCAGATAACATCATTCATGGTCTATTGGCTCTGCTTCTTCCGGACAGTTTTTACATTCCCGGTATGGGGATTGTCTTTGGAGTTTTATTTATATTTATCCTGGGCCTTTCCCTTTCTCATTATTTGGGAACAAAGCTCATCAATTACTTGATCGTCTTTTTCGTCAGGTCCCATTGGTAAAGAGCATTTACATCGCCATTCAAGATCTGACGGATTATTTCTCTCCGGAAAAGGCGCAGGTGGAGATGGACAAGTCGTTGCGGTGAAGTGGCCCGACTCGGGCGCTCAAGCAATAGGATTGGTGACACGGAGTGATTTGTCGGGGCTTCCAAATGGTTTGGACAGAGAGGGCAGAGTGGCTGTTTTTTTCCCGATGAGTTACCAGATGGGGGGCTTTACCCTATTTCTTCCCAAGACTTGGCTAACTCCGCTTGATATGAAGGTAGAGACGGTCATGCGTTCAGCGCTCACGGGTTGGATAAAAAGAAGTAGCTTAAAAATTCCTTATTTGGTCGAGATTGGAAATGTCCGAAGCTGTGAGATTTACATGCGTGAATTTGGTGGCTTTAAATGGATGCAATATTTTTTCAGCTGTGAATTGAATGTGTTGGTCAAGATCGGTATTGAGTATCTCGATTTTTCCGGAGCCCGCGGGGTTCGCTTTCAGTTTGCCTTCGTTCATGTCGCTCATTATCTCGCGCTAATTGCCTTCCCAGAATCGACGAGAGTCACTCCGCCGCCCATAACCTTTGCAATGGATTCTTTCAAAATGGGGTAGTGAGTGCAGCCAAGAATGAGTGTGTCGATTCCCTGCGTAGCTATGGGGCTCAGATAGCGATGGATCACGAGATTGGTAAGGGGATCTTGAACCCATCCCTCTTCAACGAGAGGGACCAGAGCGGACAGGCTTGTTGAAATACTTTTGTGCGTGGATCGAGTTCATGAAGGGCGCGGACGTAAGCCCCTCGGTTGACAGTGGCTCTCATGGCAATGACGCCAATACTGAGAGTTTGTGAGATTTTATAGGCTGTACGCGCTCCCGGTCCGCCGACCTCGTAAAGAGTCACTGCGATTTTTCTTTCGAGATCCAGCACGCTTGAGGCGGAGTTGCAAGCGACCACGATGTCTTTTACCTTGCAGCTCAAAAGAAACTGAATGTTTTGTTCCACGTAATGACGAATCGTCAGCGGCGATTTTGTTCCGTAAAGGAAGCCTTGCAGAGTCTCCCAAATAAAGGGAAATTTTCTTTAGGAAATCTTCAGCCAAAGACTTGAGCACAGTGAGGCCACCGACTCCAGAGTCAAAAACGGCAATTGGAAATTCAGCCCTATCAGAAGCTTCAAGAAACATCATTTGAGTTTACCTGATTTAGTCGCACAGGTCAGCACAAAGAAAAAAGCCTCCTCGGAGAGAGGAGGCTAAAACGAAAATGAGGCTATTGGACCAACGGACTGGACTCCAACAACACCCCTTCAGAAAACACGGAACGGAATCAACAAAGGAAAAACGGCTAAGAAGAATAGATCAAAAAACCTCGCCAAATAAGCCTAGAAAAAGCAAAGTCATTGGTCAAAGGCAGATTGATCTGACCGACGTCAGCGGTTGAATTCAGTTCTTTAGTCCATGTGCTCTTGATTCGAAGTATCCCATGGGCGTCATCTCGACAAATAGAGTTGGCCCGGATATCCTCGATGGCCAATGCGTTGATATATGACATGCCGCTTCTCAGTCCGCCAGATAACTCATTTTATAACATCTGAAATATGGCCCTTTACGGGGACGAGGGTGGACTCCCTCAGGAGCCATTCCCTCCCGGGACTCCGCCTCTCCAGGAGGCTTGTGCGGATTTCGATGCCATGCCACGGTATTGTTTCATCCCATTGTGGATAGGTCCTGGAGACTCAATTGTTCCAGAAAGAAGAGAGCCGAGCATAACAGCATCCGCCCCTGCAGCAAGGGCCTTGAAAATATCGCCGGAGGGACCTGATTCCTCCATCTGCGATGACAGGGACTCCTTTTGGTCTGGCAACAGGCGCAAAAGAAATCGCCGTGAGCTGCGGAACGCCGCATCCGGTAATGATTCGAGTTGTGCACATGGAACCGGGGCCTATGCCCACCTTGATCGCTGGGCGCCAGCTTCTATGAGATCCTCCGTGCTTTTTGGAGTGGCGACGTTGCCTGCGATCAACTGGATGGAGGAAACTCGGTTTTTAGCCAAACAAGAGTTTCAATCATGGCAACAGAATGTCCATGGGCTATATCGATAGTGAGAATGTTGACTCCTAAGGTCCACCAAGGCCTTGGCGCGATCCTTAAAGTCATCGTTGACCCCAATGGACGCGGCAATGTCTCTCGCTCCTGAAGCCTTGATTTTTGCAACTTGTTCAACTTGTTCACAGATCGACATAAATCGATGAAGAATACCGATCGCTCCGAGTTGGTTCATTCCAATTGCCATCTCGTGTTCGATTACCGTGTCCATGTTGGCGCTAATAAAAGGTTTTCAATACTTGTTTCCCGAGTCAGTCGGGTTTTAGATCAGGGCTTCGTCAGGATCGTACATCGGATTGTTAGGGACAATGAGGACATCGTCAAAGTGTAGGCCTTGCCTCTGCCAGTCAGGGCTTTCCAGTCAAACATAAGTTCCATGTCGGGGACTCCTTATCAGGTAGTTTGTTGTTGAGATATTTTTTTGACTTTTTATCTGGAGAGAAAAGATGAAATAAAAACGGAATAAAGTAGCTCGTGACGAGAAAGTCAATCCTCACGTGAGGAACTGAAAAACAGGATGGGCCAACCATGGGAATATTTTGCTATTCATTTTGAAGAAGTTCTGCAGAGAAGCTTGCCACAAGTAGGGGCCGTTAGAATCCAAAAGACTCCTTTGGTGAGATCGTTTGATTTAGCGTTGAGTCCCACCTCACCATTTTATATACTCGGGGTCAAATAGAACGACGAAGGGCAGCGAAGAAGTAGCGAATTTGTTTGTACCATACACCGGGGACAAGAAACAAAATCACTCACATCAAATATGCCCAGTCATACGAAAGGCCCTCAACCAAGCAGGGGCCAGCTGTGTTGAGAAACTATTTTGGCCCATTCCTGATAGGGGCGCTGGTTCTGCCAATCATCAAGCCTTATCGGAAGGAGGAGGGTCAACACAAACTCACTGTAATCGAAGTTATCAGCTGACCAAGTGGAGCAGTGATTTGCTCGACGCCCCCTCTCGAGGCAACCTTAATGCAAAAATCAAAATATTGATTCAATAGTTCGGAGAGTATCCCACAAGGGAGAAGAACTCCGTACGAGGACTTGATGAGAAGTACATAGGATCTATTCGAGTGCAAAGGCCTCTTTGTCATGGGGGTATTCCTCCTGAAGGAGCGGATTTAGAGGATCACGGTTGACAATTGAGCCACCTAAATTTGGATTTGTCAAAAAAGCCTAATTTTGTTCAAATTTTGAGCTTTTCTCCTGGTTTTTCACCTTATTTTCGATTGACAGCGAAGCCTCAGACGTTCACTTTATTGAAGCGGCGAAATAAAGTTTGTAGTCAGTAAGGCCCCGGTGGCAAAATAGAGTAGAACGCACAGGACTTGGAAATCCTGAGTTAGAGTTATACCGACGTACCAGTTCAAGTCTGGCCGGGGCACCACGGTTGCTTTAATGATCAGAGGATTTGCTCACGCTTAGCGGGTTTCCATCACGATCTTGTGCATCAGCTTAATTTGCCTTTAGAGATTGATGTAGTGGAAGACTTTGAATTGTCATCAAGCCAATGCCTTTGGGGAAGAAACTCATTGCAGGGAAAAACAATTGGTTCCTAATTGTCCAGAGTCACCATTCCTGTGGGGCCTCCGAATTTTAGTAGATCCTGCTTCAACCCAAGAGGCTTTATCGCTATAAAAACATGTGCCTTCGGTTGTTCATCCATCTCCTCATGAATGGTGGCACGAGTGAAATGAACCTCTCCTTCCATCGCTTAGCTCTAAAAAACAGCTGACTTCCACAAATTTTACAAAATTGCCTTTCTGATTCGTGAGTATTTAAAGGATGTCAAATATTCACCGCCGTGAGTAAGTTTGAATTGTTCTGAATTTACTCCTCCCCATGTGACAAATGCAGCAGCATTTGCTCGACGACTTTATATTGGCGTACAGTGATCGTGAACCACAAAATTTTATGGGAGTTTTCAATTTCTTATGTTATAGATTTGCAAAGGCAAGAACCGTGATATTTCTTTTCCTTGAACATGGTGCTGCCTCCAGATTTTTCTGGCAATTTACAGGACTTCCAATTTGAAGTCTCTACGTTGCTAAAACCAAATCCCTTTTTCGAATTGGATTTTATTGCAGTTGAGCCTTTGATAACCTTTTCTTAAGCTTTCGAGAGGTAACGGTCCGTGAATATATGAAACCATGTTTTAAGGCGCGCTCGGCAAAGAAATTGCATTTCAAGGGTGGTGAATTCTTGATACCGCAAAAACAAAAATCCCTGGCCATCAATGCGCAGGAAGTTCAAGGTTTGGGATTTTAGTAAGCGAATTGACCGCCATCCTGGTCACTTATTAAAGTCAAATTAAGTTTCCCTGATCAGACACGGGAGAAATAAATGAAGTTACCAGCGGAGCCAACCGCCGCAAGAAAATTACTCAAGTGGCTCAATACACTGCCCAGGTGAAACCTCTTTTTATCGAAAAGGACTCTCCTTGGGAGAATGGATACGTAGAGTCATTTGACGGCAAAATGCGATATCAACTTCTTGACGGCGAAAGTTTTCTACGCTCTCTTCGAGGCCCAAGTGGTCATCGAGAGATGGAGACGACACTACAATGAGGTCAGGCCTCACTCATCACTGGCTGAAAGCCACCCAAAACACCCCAAGCAGAAGGAGGCAAACATTGGGCTTGTCAGCTAATCATTAACATTGGTAGTGGTATAGAAACTCCCAGGCAGTCACTGTCGACTCGGCAAAAATTTCAATTCAGCCACGCCAGAAACAACAGGATCAGATTTTTTACCCCTATCGTCTGCAAAAGGTAAAAAAAGCGGTTAGGCGCGATAAC